>NZ_QWLA01000033.1 GCF_003574095.1 Calidithermus roseus | reverse complement strand
GCCCTGCCGCTGGTGCGCTTCGCCCCGCCGGGGCGAAGCGCACCAGCGGCAGGGCCAGGCCCACCCCGACGGCCACCGGGAAAGCATAGAGCGCGAGCACCACCAGCAGCGCAGAGGGGTAGAAGAACCACGGAGCGTGGTAAAAAGCCCCCACGGCAAAGACGACGGGCAAGGTGAAGAGCGCAGGGAGCAGGGCGGTGGTGGCGAAGGTCTCGGCCACTTTGAACAGGAAAACCCTGGCCGCGCGCTGGGGCAGCGCCAGCAGGAGGGGCAGGTCCTCGGAGCTGTAGAGCACGGCGATGGCGTTGGGCAGCGCCGAGAGCACTACGCTCGAGGAGAGCACCAGCAACAGCACGCTCACGATGCGCTCGACCAGCACGTTGCGGGTGAACACCGCGCTCAGCCGCTCGAGCAGCGAACTCCTCCCCACGATCTCGTGGGTGATGAACTCCAAGAACCAGGTGGTGCCGCTCCAGGCCAGGTAGGCCATGCCCACAGCCAGCAAGAACCCCATGGCAGTGGTGGCAGGTGACTGGCGAAAGGTGTTGTAGAGGATGCGGGCACGCAAGGCGAGCATGGCGAGCTCAATGGAGGATGGGCTCGAGGGCGGCGTCCTCGGTAAGGCGGATGAAGAACTCCTCGAGGTCCTGGGAGCCGTGCTTGTGCAGCAGCTCGCGCGGCGTGCCCAGGGCCAGCAGCCTTCCCTGGTGGATCAGGGCCACCCGGCTGCTCACCGCCTCGGCCAGGGGCATCTGATGGGTGGCGTAGAGCACCGCCCGGCCCTCGGTGGCGTAGCTCCTGAGCAACTCTCGCACCTGCCGGGCGGCGTGGGGGTCGAGGCCCACCATCGGCTCGTCGAGGATCAGTACAGGAGGGCGGTGCAGCAGCGACAAGGCCAGCGAGAGCTTCTGGCGCATGCCGTGGGAATAGGTTTCGATGAGCGAGGAAGCAAAGCGCTCGAGGCGGAACTCGCCGAGCAACGCCTCGATGCGCCGCTCGGCTTCGGCTTTGGGAATGCGGTAGACCCCGGCGGCAAAGCGCAGCAGCTCGGCTCCCGAGAGCTTGCCGTAGAGGTAGGGTCGGTCGGGCACGTAGCCGAACTGGGCCTTGGCCTTCACCGGCTCCTTCCACACGTCCACCCCGTTGACCAGCACCCGCCCCGAGGTGGGCTTGAGCAGCCCCACCAGCGCCTTGATGGTCGTGCTCTTGCCCGCCCCGTTGGGGCCCAAGAGAGCCACGGTCTCCCCAGGGGCAATCTCAAGGTTGAGCCCTTGCAGGGCCACAAATTTGCCATAGCGCTTGCCGAGGTTCTCCAGGCGAATCATTGCTGGCTTAAAGCCTAAGACCCAAAGTCTAAAGCGAGTGGTGTAAATCTCGCTTTTCACGCCCGTTTAAGAAGCCTTAACCCTGCAGAGGCTCGGGGCGCGTGGGGTTACGTCGATGGTCGATAGCCAGGAGGCATCAAAGGTCGAGGGCCGGTGGCTCGTGGCTATCAGCCTTCAGCGTCTTTTACTTCAACTCCTCCAGCGCCCGCTGCAAAATGGCGTCTTTTTCCGGCTCGAGCACGGCCTGACCACGATCTTCGGACTGGGGACGCGGCGGCAAGGTCTGGCTGAAGGTGAACTTGCCTTTCTCGTCGGCTTTGGCGCTGTAGGTCTTGCCGCCGATGCTCAGCGTAACCGTTTCACCGGGCTTGGCCCCGGTGCCCTCGAAGGCCAGCGGCACCTCGAAGCGGGTGTCCTTGACCTCGATATCGGGTTTGACCCCCACTTTGTTGAGCGCGCGCTTCTTGGGGGTGAGCCACTCGAAGGTCACCAGCGTCAGCTCGCCGCCGTTGGGCAGGTCGATGACGTTCTGGCCCACGCCCTTGCCGAAGGTAGTCTCCCCGATGATCTTGGCCCGCCCGCTGTCCTGGATGGCTCCGGCCACGATCTCCGAGGCCGAGGCCGAGTTGCCGTTGACCAGCACCACCATCGGGCCGCTCCACTGCACCTGCCCGTTGGCGTCACAGAAGAGCTTGGTCTGGGTGCGGTAGCGGGTGTAGACGATGGGCCCCTCCTTGATGAAGGCCCTGGCCACCTGGCAACCCTGGTCGAGCAGGCCCCCGCCGTTGTCACGCAGGTCGAAGATCAGCTTCTTCACGCCCTTCTCGCGCATCTCCTTGAGCGCGGCGTTGAGCTGGTCGAAAACCTTGACGTTGGCGAAGGTCTCCAGCGCCACGTAGCCGATGTTGCCGGGCAAGATGGCCTTGGTCACCGAGATGATCTCCACCTTCTGCCGCACCATCTCGAACTTGATGACGGCGTTGCTGCCGTCGCGCCGCACGCCGATGGTCACTTTGGTGTCCTTGGGGCCGCGGATCTTGGCTACAATCTCGTCGACCTCGAGCTTGGTCACGTCCTGGCCGTCCACCTCGGTGATGATGTCGCCCACCCTCAGCCCGGCGTTGAAACCGGGCAGCCCGCGGGTCACCCCGATGATCTGCGCCCCGCCCCCCTTGGGCGGTTGCAGCGAAAGGCTCACGCCAATGCCGTAAAACTCTCCCTGCAAATCCTGGCTGCGGATGGAGCTGCTGGTAGGGGCCGAATAGCTGGTGAACTGGTCGTCGAGCGCACCGATCATGCCGCGAATGCCACCCTGAATCACCGCGTCCAGCTTTTTCTGATCGAGCTTTTGTAGGTACTCGTCCTGAATGAGCTGGTAAGTCTGCAGCAGCGCCTGACCGTTGCGGTTGCGCAGGAAAGCCTCAGAGTTCGGACGCCCGATCTGGGCATAGACCAGGGCCGCGACCACCGCGCCCCCCACGAGAAGCCAGGAAAAACGCCTCATGCTCTCCATCCTAACGGCAGACCGTGAGAAAAATGGTTACGGCTGGTACACCTTAACCCCAGAAGCCCATACAAGTCGCCGATAGTCAGGCGGGCTCGAAGGATGTTGGGCGTTCGACTCTACTGCGTCACCGGCTGGGGCATCAGGTCGCGGATAGCGGTGAGGAACTCGTCGAACTGGGCGAAGTCGAGCTGCTGCTCGTTGTCGGAGAGGGCCACCTTGGGATTGGGGTGCACTTCCACGTGAACGCCGTCGAGGCCGGCAGCCAAGGCGGCTCTAGCCAGCGGGGCCAGCAGGTCGCGCCGTCCGGCGGCGTGGGTCACGTCCACGATCACCGGCAGGTGGGTCTCCTGTTTAGCGAGAACGGCGGCGGAGAGGTCGAGGGTGTTACGGGTCCACTTCTCGTAGGTGCGGATGCCGCGCTCACACAGGATCACCTGCCCATTGCCCTGCGAGAGAATGTACTCAGCGGCGTAGAACCATTCCTCGATGGTCTGGGCGAAGCCGCGCTTGAGCAGCACCGGCTTGCTGGCCTTGCCCACCTCCTTGAGCAGGGCGAAGTTGTGGGCGTTGCGGGTGCCCACCTGGAGGATGTCGGCGTAGTGGGCCACCAGCTCCACGTCGCGGGTGTCCATCACCTCGGTCACGAAGACCATCCCGTAGGTGTCGGCGGCTTTGCGCCCGATCTCGAGCGCAGGCTTCCCCATGCCCTGGAAACCATAGGGGGAGGTGCGGGGCTTGAAGGCCCCCCCGCGCAGCACTCTGACGCCGCGTTCGGCCAGAAAGCGGGCGGTTGCCATCACCTGCTCCTCGGACTCAATCGAGCAGGGCCCGGCGATGAGGTGCTTGCCCTGGCCGAAGACCACCTCACCCACCCGCACCGTGGTGTCCTCGGGCTTGACTTTGCGTGAGTAGAGGAACTTCTGCTTGTCTTGGCGCTCCTCGAGGTCCAGCGAGGCCCTGAAGATCTCCTTGAACAGCCGCCGAATGGTCTCGGAGGGGAAGGGACCAGGGTTTTCGGCGCTGAGGTAGGCCAGCATCTCCTCCTCGCGCTTGGGGTCGTAGTGCGGGATGCCCAGCTCAGTCTGCACCCGCCCGATCTCGGCCACCAGCTTGCCGCGCTCGGAGAGCAAGGCCAACAGTTGTCGGTTGATCCGGTCCACTTCCTCACGGAGGTCCTGTATGCGCTGATCCATAGCCCAAATGGTATACCAAGAGGAGTCTGGCGTCGAACCCTCGGGGCGTGGCTTGGGCTTTGTCGCTTGGTCTCGAGGCGGTAGGCTTGAGGCATGGGCCTGCTCGACAACCTCCTGGGGGCGTTCCTCAAGCTCACCGACCCCACCCCCGAGTTCCACCGCTCGAGGTGCCTGCTGGAGAAGAACTCGGTGGGCGGTTGTGACCGGTGCCAGGCGGTGTGCCCCCACCAGGCCATCGACCTCTCCAACTTCACCGTCGAGATCGACGAGGCGCTGTGCACGAGCTGTGGGCTGTGTACCCAGGTGTGTCCCGGAACGGCGCTGGAGTTTCCGCTTGGCCCGCTGCAAGAAGCCCTGCACCGGGGCAAGGGCCAGGTGCGCTGCTCACAGGCTCACGGCGCCGGGGAGGAGGTGCGCTGCTTGGGGCAGCTCACGCCGGGCATCCTGGCCGAGGCGGGCAGCCGCCTGGGGAAGCTCACGCTGGCCCACGGCAACTGCGCGCAGTGCAAGATCGGCGGAGAGAGCGTGCTGCGCCAGGTGCAGTGGGCCAGCGAGGAGGCCCGCAAGTTTTATCCGGGCCTCGAGGTCAGCCTCACCCTCGACAAGCTGCCGGGGTCGCCGGTAGGGCGCAGGGAGTTTTTCGGAGCCATGCTGGGAGGAGCCCGGCGCAGCGCTGCCGAGCTGGTACCGCAGTTGCCCATCCCTCTGGAGGAAGAAACCCCCGAACTGCCCGCCGAAATTCGCTTGCGCCTTCTGGCCGCACGGCGAGCGGAGGAAGTGCACTGGCCCAAAATCAGCGTGGCCGAAGGCTGCACGCTGTGCCCGGTCTGCACCAACGTCTGCCCCACTCACGCGGTCGAGCGCCAGCGCGAGGTGGTCGAGGGCCTCAGCGACGAATACGTCCTCAAGCTCAACGTGGCGGCCTGCACCGGATGCGGGGCCTGCGTGAGCAGTTGCCCACCGCAGGTGATCACTCTGACGGAGGCCAGCAAAGAAGAGGTGCTGGGGGAGAAGCTCGAGCTCTACCGGGGCACGCCCCCTTGGTACGACCTGTAACCCAAGCCCTCCGTTTGATCTTCCCTCATGGGGCCCCCACGAAAAGCGTTTGTGGGTGCGCTGAGGGGAAGACTTGGTAGATCTTCCAATCCAAGACGCGAAGCTTCCCGTGGGAAAGGCGATTAGCCTGCGGATTCGGTGCCCTGCGCCTTCAGGACGCGGTGCTCCACCGGCTTAGAGAGCACCAGCGAGGTGGTGGTGCTGCCGTAAACGGAGAACCTGCGCAGCAGCTCCTCGAGGTGGCCCACCGACTCCAAGCGGGCACGGATGAAGTAGCAGTCCTCCCCCGTGACGTGCCAGCACTCCAGCACCTCGGGGGTCTGCATCACCAGCTTGCGCACCGCCAGATGCTTGTCTCCTGCCACCCGCAGCCGCGCGAAGACCTCCAGCCCATAGCCCAGCTTACCGGGATCGACGATGGCGCGGTAGCCGGTGATGATGCCCGCATCCTCCATGCGCCGCACCCGCTCAGCCACCGCCGGAGCCGACAGCCCCACCCTGCGCCCGATCTCGCTGTAGGGCGTGCGGGCATCCTGCTGGAGCAGCTCGAGGATGCGCCAGTTCAGATCATCCATGACTTTTGATTCAAAAGACATACAGTGATATTACCATCGAATCGAAAATAAGTCACGCTTTGAAGTTTTATTTATTCATTCACTAACCGGTTTGATGCTCGTACTCTTAAGTTGTAAATCCGGGGCATTCCCTGGAAATGAAAGGAGCAACAGCCATGTTTGTCCGCCACAAACCCAGTGCAAAGCTGGAAGCTGCGCTCGAGAACGCCTACGACGAATTCAGCAAGGATTATCCCGAGCGGCTGGATACCCTATGGGATCGCCACTTCCTCAAGACCTACCTGCTCCCCCAGCTCCAGCAAAACCCCGAGCTGAGCCCGGCCCACATCGCCAGGCTGTGGGGAAAGCACCTGGGCCTCTCACCCCGGCTGCAGCAGCGCTGGCAGAAGGAGCTCGAGCGCATGGCCGCCAACTTCCTGCGCCACCTGGGCCACTTCAGGCCGCCGGCCCAAAAGTACGCGCCAAAAACCGGCCCTGTTTGACACGCCTTCCTGGGCTGGCTAGAATACTGCCTTGGCGATGATGGGGCATCGTCTAATGGCAGGACAACGGTCTTTGGAACCGTCGGTCGTGGTTCGAGTCCACGTGCCCCAGCCAGCACGGAAACTGTAGGGGCGCACTGCGGTGCGCCCCTACGCTGCTACCGTTGCTCAACGGTAGAGCTTCATCAGGTTCGCGAGCTCGAGCGCGGCCAGTGCGGCCTCCGCGCCCTTGTTTCCCGCCTTGGTGCCCGCCCGCTCGATGGCCTGCTCGATGGTGTCGGTGGTGAGCACCCCAAAAGCGATAGGCACCCCCGTCTCGAGCATGGCCTGCTGGATCGCGCTGGTGACGTTGGCCGCGATCAAGGCGTAGTGGTCGGTGGCCCCGCGGATCAGGCAGCCGAGGGCGACCACGGCGTCAAAGCGTCCGCTCCGGGCCATCTCGCGCGCCATCAGGGGCACTTCGAAGGAGCCGGGGACCCAGGCGACCTCGAGGGCCTCCTCCGCCGCGTCGTGGGCCTTCAAAGCGCCCACCGCTCCGTCCAGCAGCCGGCGGGTGATGAGGTCGTTCCACCGCGCGACCACGATGCCAAAACGCATCCCCGTGCCGATCAGCCTGCCTTCATTGACCCTCATGGCAACCCCTCCACCGCTACCCCCTCGGCACCCCTGAACTCCAGCCGGTGCCCGAGCCTCAGCCGCTTGGCTTCGAGATACCTCCGGTTGTGCGGGTTATGGCCCGCCAGCAGCGGCACGGTCTCCACCACCTCCAGCCCCAAGGCAGCCAGACCCGCCGCCTTGCGCGGGTTATTGCTCAGAAGCCGCAGGCGGCTCACCCCTAGCTCGAGCAGGATCTGTGCGCCCACCCCGTAATCGCGCAGGTCCGCCGCGAAGCCCAGGCGCTCGTTGGCTTCCACGGTGTCGGCCCCTTGGTCTTGCAGCGCGTAGGCGCGAAGCTTGTTCAGCAGCCCGATGCCGCGCCCCTCCTGGCGCAGGTACACCAGCACGCCCCGGCCTTCCGTGGCGATGGCCCGCAAGGCTGCGTCGAGTTGCGCGCCGCAATCACAGCGCAGCGAGTGCAGGACATCGCCGGTGAGGCACTCGCTGTGCACGCGCACCAGCACCGGCTCCCCATCGTCCACCTCGCCCATGACCATAGCGAGGTGCTCGCCGCTACTCAGCGTGTCCAGGAAGCCCAGCAGCCGGAAGAGGCCGTAAGGAGTGGGCAGGAGCGTCTGAGCCTCGCGGCGGACGAAGGTCTCGCTGCGCCGGCGGTGGGCGACGAGGTCGCGGATCGTGCCGACCTTGATCCCCAGCCGCTGCGCGAGCTCGAGCAGTTGCGGCAGCCGGGCCATGTGGCCGTCCTCGGCCACGACCTCGCAGATCACGCCCGCTGGCTGCAGGCCGGCCAGGCGCGCGAGATCCACCGCTGCTTCGGTGTGGCCAGCCCGACGCAGCACCCCGCCTTCGCGGGCCACGAGGGGAAAGACGTGCCCCGGTCGGCGCAGATCAGCCGGGCGCGTGGCTGGGTCGAGGCAGGCGCGGATGGTGGCCGCACGGTCGAAGGCGCTGATCCCCGTGCCACAGGAAAGGTGGTCCACCGACACGGTGAAGGCGGTGCCGTTGGGGTCGGTGTTGTACGCGACCATCGGCTCCAGGCCCAGCGCCCTGGCGCGCTCGGCGGTGAGGGCAAGGCAGACCAAGCCCCGGCCCTCCCGGATCATCAGGTTGATCACCTCTGGCGTGGCGTGCTCGGCGGCGACGATGAAGTCCCCCTCATTCTCGCGCTCCTCGTCATCCACCATCAGCACCGGGCGGCCACGCCGCACTTCGGCGATGATCTCCAGGATCGGCGCGAGAGGGCTCATCGCAGGGCCTCCCGCGTTTGCAGGATGCGCTCGACGTACTTCGCCAGCAGGTCGGCCTCGAGGTTGACCACCGCGCCCGGCGTGAGTTCGGCCAGGGTGGTGACCTCGAGGGTGTGCGGGATGAGCCAGGTCGAAAAAACCCTGCCCCGCACCTCCACCACGGTGAGCGAAACCCCGTCCACACTCACCGACCCCTTCGCGACGAGGTAGGGCCTGAGCGCGGGCGGAGCCTCGATCTCGACCACCCAGGCCCCCGGCTGCGGCGACACGGCCACCACGGTGCCGGTGCCATCGACGTGCCCGCTGACCAGGTGGCCGCCAAAACGACCATCTGCCCGCATGGCCCGCTCGAGGTTGAGCCGCGAGCCCACCTCCCAGCGCGGCGCGGTCCTGGCCACGGACTCCCGCGAGAGGGCCACGCTGAAGCCCTCCCGGTCGAAGGCCGTCACCGTGAGGCAGGCCCCGCTGCAGGCAACCGAGTCCCCCACGCGCATATCCTCCAGAATCTTGCTGGCCCCGATGGTAACGACCCGGTTTCCCCCCTCTTCGCGGGACGCCAGCACCTGGCCCACCTCTTCAACGATCCCCGTAAACATCGTCCTCTCCTCGCTCGAGCCAAGGGACGTAGCCCTCGATCAGCACATCCTCTTCAAAGCGCTCCACACGTACCCGCTCCAGCCGCACGGCATCGGCCATCCGCGCGACACCGGTCCCCGCGACGGGCGTAGGGCCCCCACCCCCCACGAGCTTGGGGGCTACGAAGGCCACGACCTTCCGCACCCTGCCCGCGTCGAAGAAGCTGCCGGCCAGCCTCGAGCCGCCCTCGAGCAGAAGCCCGGTCAGGCCCCGCGCACCCAACAGCTCCAGCGCGGAGGCCAGGCTGACCCGACCCTTCGGACCCGCCTCCAGCACCACCACCTCGGCACCGGCCCGGCGCAGCAGCTCCAACCGCCGAGGGTCGGCCTGTTCGGTCGTCAGGATCAGCACCCGCGCCGCTTCCCCACGCGGGCCTTTGCAAAACAAGCGGGCCTGGGGCGGCGTTCGGGCCATGGAGTCGAACACCACCTTCACCGGGTCGCGCGGCGTGCGCGAGGGGACGGCGGGTGAAGGCAGGCGGCAGGTGAGTTCAGGGTCATCGGCGAGCACCGTGCCAACCCCCACCACCACCGCATCGAGCTCGTCGCGCAGCACGTGAACCTGCTTCCTGGCGGCCTCCGTGCTCACCCAGCGGGCATCGCCTGTCGAGGTGGCGGTCTTTCCATCCAGCGTCAGCGCGCTCTTGAAAACGACGAAGGGCTCGCGGCGGGTGATCCAGTGGCGAAAGACCTCCTGCTGCCGCTCGGCTTCCTCCCGCAGGACCCCCGTCACCACCTCTACCCCCGCCTGAGCGAGTTGCTCGAGCCCGCGTCCACCCACCAGGGGATTGGGGTCCACAGCCGCCACCACCACGCGGGCCACCCCAGCCTCGATCAGGGCCTGCGCGCAAGGCGGGGTGCGCCCGTGGTGGGCGCAGGGCTCGAGGGTGACGTAAGCCGTCGCCCCCCTGGCCTGCTCCCCCGCCTGGCGGAGGGCCATCACCTCGGCGTGGGGCTCCCCGGCACGCGGGTGAAACCCCGCACCGACGACCTGCCCCTCACGAACGAGGACACAGCCCACCGGGGGATTGGGGCTGGTGCGCCCCAGCGCCCTGGCGGCAAGGTCAAGGGCCTGGCGCATGAACGCGGTGTCCACACCAGGCCCGCTTCGAGCCTCTGGGCCGAAGTTTCCGGGATAGATCACACTTTGCGCTCGAGCGCAGGGAACGCTCGAGCTTTCCTCCTCCTTCTCCCATCCCGACTGTCACGGTCGGCTTCGGATTCTCACCGAATCGGGCCCAGGTTACTAGATTTCCTGGGCTTCGCGGGCTTCCGCCACGGTCCGCAGACCGGGGGCTCACCGCCGGTGGGGAATCGCACCCCGCCCCGAAGGAAGTCGAGCCTCACGGCTCAGAGCAAAGATAACACACTCCGGCCCCCGCTCAATGCCAAAGCCAGGTCACCGGATGGCGACCTGGCCAAAGAAGCTACTGTGCTAAAGAATCTGCTCGGCCACCTCCACCCGCAACAGCGCACGCACGTTCTCGAACTGGTTGGCGATGGTGGCCAGGCTCGAGCCGGCGAATAGCAGCCCAACCGCCACGTTGTCCTCGGTGAGGATCAGCGACCCCGAATCGCCACCCGCGGACATGTTGGTGGTCACGATCTGGTCGCGGAAGCGGGCGACCAGCCCTCCGCCATAGTTCACGTCCACGGTGGCGTTGATCGCGGTGATGCGCCCGGTGGTGAAGTTGGTGGTGCGCCCGGTCTTCTTGACCCGCAGCCCCACCCCCACGTTGGCCTTGCGCCGCCAGCCGCGAACGTAACCGGCCCAGTAGATCTCCCGGTCCAGGTCGTGGAACTGGCCCTCGGCGATGGCTGCGTCCACCAGGTTGTTGTGGGAGGCCCGCGGCACCGGCGGCTCGAAGGTGATGGGGATAAAGCGGCTCAGGCGCGCGATGACGTCGGCGGGCGCGGTGCCCCCGTCGAAGGGGCCGGGTTGCAGAATTGGGTCGCCCAGGAGGGCGGCATTGCTGTTGGCGAGCACGTGGTTGTTGCTGAGGATGTAGTAGCGCGGGGGGATTCCCAACCCATGCGTAGGCGGGCTGACGGTGGCCCCCGGTGGAAAGTCATATACGCAGGTGGCAATCGTACCTGCGGTAATGCGAAAATGCCCGACGCTGTAACCGCCCTCGGCGGGACGAATTCGGCGGGTGAGGGTCTGAATGCCCGCTTCGGTGCTTTCACCAGCGAACAGATCCCCCACGGCCAGGACGTCGGTCTGCATCCCCTCGAGGCGGGCCGGCACGAGTTCGTTGCGGCTGAGTTGATCCTTCTCGAGCTTGTGGGTGACCAGGACCACCAGGGCAGCTTCGCCGGTGGGCTCGCCCTTCTTCCACTTGACCCCCACCCCCATCCCAACCACGTTCGGGCGCATCTTGGTGGGGTCCAGAAAATCGCCTTCGCTGGCGCTGAAGGCTTTGGTGGCCTCGGCTTCCGCCGTGGCGGATAGAACCATCTTGCTGGCATCGAGAGGCATATCCCCTCCAAATTTCGCGGTGAAAGCTCTATTTCCAGTAGCATCGCAGGAGCTCGCCAGGTAAGGGTTGCTCTGGAGAACTACTCTTCAGCACCGATAATGCCCGTTTCTTCAACATCCACTTCCACGCCTTCAATGTCCAACGGAATCACCTCCTCTTCCTCCAGGGCACTCAGGGGCACCTTATGGGTGACGAACACCTTGATGACGGGTTGCCCATTCTTTTCTCCCTGACCCACGCCCACGACATTGGGCAAATTGAGCAACCTATCTGCGTGTTTACGCAGCAGAGTCTCGAGGTCCATGTTCTCCCCTTTCCTGGCCCGGCTAACCGATGCGCGTCAACGCTCCACGAGGACCGAGTGGCTATGAACTCAATACATAATAGCCCCCAGGGGTTACTTCATGGTTACAGCCGGAGCGCTGTGGCTCTCCCAGCCGATCAGCTCGACAAAGACGCACAGCATCGAGGGGCCTTGCGAATCTGCTTCGGGCATCCCAATCTACCTCAGGCTCGAGCGAAGCCCCGAGCCGGTTGATTAAATCTTGGTCAAATTTCACCGCTGGATCGGGGGCTATCCTCTAGGCTCGGAACATGGAGATCGGGCAAAGCCACGTCGCCGTTGTCGTCACTCCCAGCGCTACCGTTCGTGCCTTGCTCGAGATGGTGCTCGAGCAGGAAGGATTCAAAGCCATTTTTTTCAGCACTCCCCAGGAAGCCCTGAACCTGCTGCGCGAAAGCGTCCCCTCCTTACTCATCCTCGACGAAGGCCTCGAGCCCGATGCTTTCTCGGTGTCCGGGCGGCTCAAGATGATCCGCCGCCTGCGCGAGATGCCAATCCTGATCCTCGTCAGCGAACACGACGACCGCACCCGCGTCACCGCCGAGCTCTCCAAGGTAGACCACGTCATCCCCAAACCCTTCGAGAGCCGTCACCTCCGTTCGTTGCTGCGCTCGCTGCTGCGCTCCAACTCAACTCAGGAAGCGACCTCGAGGTAAGGAGAAGGCGTTAGGGGCTGGCAGCTATCGCTCATTGGCCATCGACTATCGACCCTCAATTGGGCAAACTCATCAAAAAGCCCGTAAATTACTCGCGATGCGTAGGCTCTGGCACTGGATCAAGGTTTTGCTGCTGGCGGGTTTTGTGGGCGGCTTGGGCGCTGGGGGCTACGTAGCCTACATGCTGACGCGTGACCTGCCCAGCCTCGAGGCCTTTGAGAACCTGCGCCTGTCGGCCATCAGTGTGCTCTACGACCGCGAAGGCAACGCCATCGCCACCAAGGCCTCGGAGGAGGACGGGCGGGCGGTGAGCCGCAGGTTGATCCGGCTCTCCGACGTATCCCCTGCCGCCGTGAGCGCGGTGGTCTTCTCCGAGGACAAGCGCTTTTTCGAGCACTACGGCGTGGACTGGATCCGGCTGCTGGGCGGCTTGTATTACACCTTCCGCGGCGACCTCCAGGGCGGCTCGACCATCACCACGCAGGTGGTGAAGAACACCCTGCTGCGCGACATCGCGCTCGAGCGCAAGGGTGTGAGCGGCCTGGAGCGTAAGCTCAAGGAATTTCCCCTGGCCATCGAGCTCGAGCGCCGCTATTCCAAGCAGGACATCCTCGAGGTCTACCTCAACGTCATCAACTGGGGCGGCAACGCCACGGGCATCTGGGCCGCAGCCAACGCCTACTTCGGCAAGGACCCCTCGCGGCTGAGCCTGGCTGAAGGAGCCTATCTCGCCACCTTGATCCCCGGCCCCAACTCGCGCTACTTAGACCTCAAGGCCACTCGAGCCCGCATGAAGACTCTGCTCGAGGCCATGGCAGCCGAGGGCTGGATCAGCCAGGCCGAAGCTGAGGCAGCCTGGAAAGAGCCCCTGGTTCCCCGTGGCTGGGAGGCCAGGTACGACGGTGAGGGCAACCTCACCAGCGCCAAACTGGTCGACCCCGAAGCCCGCAAGCTCGAGGAGTTGCAGGTGCAGGGCGAGCCTTACTTCGTGCTGGCAGTACAGAACTACATCCGCGAGAAGCTGGGCAAGAGCATCCCCCTGAGCGAGGGGGGGCTCAAGATCTACACCACCCTCGACCCGCGCATGCAACGCATCGCCGAGCGGGCCGTCGCAGGCGGGCGCTACCCCGTGGGCTCGCAGGCCGCGCTGGTCGCCCTCAATCCCGATACCGGCGAGGTCTATGCCCTGGTGGGGGCCCGACCCGGGACCACGGGAGAGTTCAACCGCGCCACCCAGACCCTGCGCAGTCCGGGCTCCGCGATCAAGCCCTTCGTCTATGGCACGGCGATTGAGGCCGGGTGGACCCAGACCACCACCGTGCTCGATGCCCCGGTGAGCTTCCGTGACCCCTCCCAGCCGGGGGGCATGTGGCGGCCCAAGAACTTCTCGGGCACTTTCCTCAACGCTTCGATCACCATCCGCTACGCGCTGGATCAGTCCCTCAACATCCCCGCCATCCGCACCGCCGAGGCCATCGGGGTGCAGCGGGTGGGGGAAAAGCTGCGCGCGGCAGGGTTTTGCGTGGGCCGGGTAGACCCCAGGACCAAGCAGTGTACTTTTGAACCCAACCTCTCCAACGCTATCGGTGGGGGGGTAGGGATCAGTCCGCTGGGCATGGCCGCCGCCTACGCTGCCTTCGTCAATGGTGGCTATCGCATCGAGCCGGTGCTGGTGCGCCGCATCGAGGACGCCCAGGGCAAGGTACTGTTCGAGGCCAAGCCGCAGCGCACGCTGCTCTTCAGCCCCCAAGTAGCGGCTATCGTGTGGGACATGCTCAAGGGGTACGTCTACGACCTGGGGCCCCGCAGCCTGGCCAAGAGCGCAGCGATCCCGGGGCGGGTGGTGGGGGGCAAAACCGGCACCTCCAACGACGAGGTGGATCTGTGGTTCGCCGGGGCCAGTCCGGGCCTGGTGGCCGCGCTGTGGGTGGGCCGCGACGACAACAAGCCCCAGCGCTGGCGCAACGGTAGCGCCCCCAGCAGTTCCGTCGTCAACCCCCCCATCTGGGCCGCGTTCATGGAAGAGGCCCTGCGCGGGCGACCGGCGGGCGATTTCCCCCGGCCACCGGGGCTGGTGGCCGGGAAGTACGATCTCTTCTCGGGCGCTCCCAGCGAACAGGGCAAGACCATGCTGTTCATCGGCCCCAGCACCCGCCCCCAGGAGCAAGGGCAGCAGGGAGTGGGGTCTCGAGAACCCACCTTCGTAGTGCCCAATACCAGCAGCGGCGGCTCCTTCAGCCCCTCGGGACAGACCATCGCCATCGACTCGGCCACCAACTGCCTCGCCGGGCCCGATACCCCCCCTGAGCGCGTCCTCTACCTCCAGGTACCCCCCAGCCGGGTGTCGCGCTATCAGTGCGGCTGAGCCCTCCCCAAGGCCAAAACCTGCCATGCGGTAAACTGGCTCACTTGACAGCAGGGGTAGGTCTGCCCCATAAACGTAAGCCGTATGCCAGGTTCGACGCTGGTCATCGTGGAGTCGCCCGCCAAGGCCAAGAGTATCGCCAAGATGCTGGGGCAGGGCTTCGAAGTTCGGGCCAGCAAGGGACACGTGGCCGATCTTCCCGAGCGCGACCTGGGCGTGGATGTCGAGGCCGACTTCGCGCCGCAGTACGAGATAAAAAAGGACAAGAAGCCGGTGGTGGACGAGCTCAAGCGAGCCGCGAGGGGCAAAAAGGTGCTCATCGCCACCGACCCCGACCGCGAGGGCGAGGCCATCGGTTGGCACGTGGCGCGGCTGCTCGAGCTCGATCAGAGCGCCCCCTTGCGCGTAGAGTTCCACGAGATCACCCCCAAAGTGGTGCGCGAAGCCGTCACCAGGCCGCGCCCCATCGACCAGAGCCTGGTGGACGCCCAGCAGGCCCGCCGGGTGCTCGACCGGCTGGTAGGCTACAAGCTCTCCCCCGTGCTGAGCATGGAGTTCCGCCGCAGAGCGCTTTCGGCGGGGCGGGTGCAGTCGGTGGCCTTGCGGCTGCTGGTAGAGCGCGAGCAGGAGATCGAAGCCTTCGTGCCCCAGGAGTACTGGACCCTCGAGGCCGATTTCCACAGCGAGGCCTCGAGGTTCAAGGCCCTGCTCTACGCGGTGGATGGCGAGCGCCTTCAGACCAACGGCACCTTCCTGGTGACCAACGAGGCCCAGGCTCAAAGCCTCGCACAGCGCGCCAGGAGGGTAAGCCGCTACACCATCAGCAAAATCGAGCGCAAGGAGCGCCGCCGCTCGCCGGCCCCGCCCTTCACCACCTCGACTTTGCAGCAAGCCGCCAGCGGGCGCCTGGGCTGGACTGCCTCGCGCACCATGCGCGTCGCCCAGCGTCTCTACGAGGGCGTGGACCTGCCCGAGGGCACGGTGGGCCTGATCACCTACATGCGCACCGACTCGGTGCGGGTCTCCCAGGAAGCCCTCAGCGAGGTGCGCAAGGTAATCCCGAAGGAGTTCGGGGCGGCTTACCTGCCCGAGAGACCCAACTTCTACGCCACCAAGAAGGCGGGCGCCCAGGACGCACACGAGGCCATCCGACCCACCTACCCCTCGCGCACCCCCAGCAGCCTCCGGGCCCACCTGAGCGACGAGGAGTACAGGCTCTACGAGCTGATCTGGCGGCGTTTCGTGGCCAGCCAGATGGTCCCCGCTATCTTCGACCAGACCACCGTGACGGTGGAGGGCGGAGGGCTCAACTTCCGCGCGGTGGGATCGGTCTTAAAGTTCGAGGGTTTCCTCAAAGCCTGGGGCCGCGAGGAGGGCGAAGATGCCGAGAATATCCTGCCCGCCCTGCGCGAGGGGGCCGAGGCCAGGCTGCTGGAGTTGGCCTCGGAGCAGCACTTCACCGAGCCCCCACCCCGCTACACCGACGCCTCGCTCATCAAGACCCTCGAGGAGATGGGCATCGGGCGGCCCAGCACCTACGCCCCCACCCTCGAGACCCTGGAAAAGCGGGCTTACCTCGAGCGCCAGGGCAAGAGCCTGCGTCCCACCCAGCTTGGCCGCGACGTGGTGGGCTATTTGCTCAAAGCCTTCCCCGGCGTGGTGGCCTACGAGTTCACCGCCCGCATGGAAGAGCGCCTCGACGCGGTGGAAGACGGCAAAGCCGAGTGGCCCAAGGTGGTGCGGGAGTTCTACGAGCCTTTTCTCGAGGAGTTCGCCCGCGTACCGCAGAAGACCTGCCCCAAGTGCGGGCGGCCTATGGAACTCAAGGTCAGCCGCTTCGGGCAGTTTTTGGGCTGCACCGGCTACCCCGAGTGCAAGTACACCGAGCCGCTGGTGCAAAAGCGCGAGGCCGAACCCATCGGGGAAACCTGCCCCAAGTGTGGCAAGCACGAGCTGGTGCGCAAGCATGGCCGCTACGGCAGCTTCATCGCCTGCACCGGCTACCCAGGCTGCGACTACACCCGTGACGAGTCCCCCTCCACCGGCGTGGAGTGCCCCAAGTGCCACGCCGGTGAGGTGGTGCAAAAGATCTCCAAGCGCGGCAAGCCCTACTACCGCTGCAACAACAAGAGCTGCGACTTCCTGGTCTTCGACGCCCTGGCCGACACCTTGTGCTCGGTGTGCGGCTGGAACGAACTCAAGCGCAAGCGCGGCGGCTGCGCCAACCCGAGCTGTGAGCGCTACGCCTATCCCGACCTGGGCAGAAAAAAGCCCGCCCGGAGCGCAGCCAGAGGTAAGGGCAAAGCGGCCAAGGCTCCGACCAAGAAAGCAGCCAGCAAGCCCAGGGGCAAGGCGGCGGGAAAGCCCGCCACCTGGGCCGACCTCGAGCCCTTCCTCTCAGCGGTCTCGATCCAGGACGCCGAGATTGCCCGGTGCATCGAGGACCGCAAGCAAAGCGTGGTGGAAGTAGCCCGGAGCCTGGGCCTCTCCGAAGCCGAAGTTCAGGCCGCCCACAAGCGCGCCATGTTCAAGCTGCGCATGGCCTATGGGCGGGCGAGGAAAGAGACCGTGAGCGCCTGAGCTTGCCGCCGAGCGCCCCTGGAGATACCCGGATGAAACTCCACCTCGTGCGCATGGCCAAGGCCCAGGGCCAGGCCCGTTTTCCGGGGGTAGAGGGCTTCGAGGCCAGGGTTCTGCAAGCGCCGGAGGCAGTAGAGGAAACGCGCATGTACCTGGTGCTCGAGGGTGAGCTCATCATCGACCTGCCGGACAGGAGCTACCTGCACTTGCGCCGCAACGAGGCCGCGCACCTGCAGCAGCCGCACAACCTCGTCCCCGTGGACTCTGCCGTGGTGGTGGTATGGAAGCCCTAGCCCTGGGTTTTTCACTGGGCCTGTGGGCCGGGGTCAATCCCGGCCCCCTCACCCTGCTGGTGATCCGGCAAGCCCTCATTCATGGGGCCGGGGCCGCCGCCCTCGCCTCGCTGGCTCCCCTGCTCACCGATTCCTTCGCCATCCTGCTGGCCTTTCTGGTGGCCCAGAGCCTGCCGCCGGGCCTCGAGCGGGTCATGGAGGCCGTGGGTGGGATGTTCCTGATTTACCTGGGTTATAAGGGCCTGCGCAAGGCGGGCGACACCGACTCCAGGAGCGGGGCGCTGCGGGGGCTGCGCGACGCGGTGATGGTCAACCTGACCAACCCCCACATGTACCTGTTCTGGTTCGCGGTGGGAGTGGGACAACTCAAGCGGCCTGCACCTGAGCCGCTGTGGTTTATCCTCGGCTTCTACCCGGCCATCGTGGGCAGCAAAGCCCTCATCGGCCTGCTGATCGCCCGCTACCGCCACCTGCCCTGGCTGCTCCCGCTAGCCCGCTGGAGCAACGCCTTACTGATAGCTCTCGGCGGCTACCTGCTCGTAGTGGCCGCGCGCGCGTAGCTGTTCCCAGGGCAGCTCGTCGAGGGGGAAGTAGCGGTCGGCCTGCTGGGCCAGGCGGTAGGAGGAGAGGCTCTGGAAGGTGGTGTTCTCCACCTGGAGGCCCATGTCCTGGATCACCTTGACCACTTCGGCGAAGTCGCCGTCGCCCGAGACCAGCACCGCCACGTCGAAGGCCCTGGCATAGCTCAGGCGCAGCAAGTCGATGGCGATCTGGATGTCCACGCCCTTCTCCACGAAGCCCTCGCCCCGCCGCTCGAGCCGCCCCAGCCGCACCGTGACGTAAGGCACCCGCTTGAGGTAGTTGAGAAAGCTCTGGTGCGCCTTGGCGGCAGGGTCTTCAGCAGGCAGGGGAGCGTTGTAGTAATAAGCCCTCAGCAGTTTGCGCGAGCCCACCAGGTGCTCGATGAAGCCCACGAAGTCCAGGCGGTAGTCGGAACCCAGGCTGGAGACCAGGCCCTTATAGAGATTGCTCCCATCGATAAATATGGCGACCTTATCCATAGATAAGTACCTCAACTCAATATAGAACCCCTTGCCAGGGGAAACAAAAAGATAAACCACCGTTCCTCTGAACGGTGGGTGAGAATACATCAGCGTTTGTAAGCGCTTGGGGATTACGCTCCCAAAGCGACAACAGCATAGCCCCGCCGCCGGGTGAGTGCAAGGTGAAAGCCTTAATCATTAGCTCGGCCTCCAGGCGGTCTTTTTGTTCTCACCGGCGCGAAGCAGGCCACATGAGGGCCGAAACTATAGACCGGGTTTGGATTTTGAGTTCCCTCCCGGCTTGCCGGATTCGGGCCATGGTGGAGAATCGAGCTATGGCCGCTCGAGCCCTCCGCCGATTCCCTGGGTTGTGGGGCCTGCTCCTGCTGATCAGTCTGGCCTGGGCTGGCCCTGCCGAGGATCTCTTCGACCAGGCCAGCTACTACCTGACCCAGCGCTACATCAGTGCCGATGGGGCCGACATCACATCGCTGCTGAGCCAGTACCAGAGCAAGCTCAAGGAGGCCTGCGCTCCGCAAGGGGATGCCTGCACCTTCGAGACCGCAGGTAAGCTCATCGCAGCTTTGGTGCTCGAGTTAGGAGACGGGCACACCAACTACTTTCCACCTCCCGATTACCAGGACCTAGCGGAGGAGTTCGCCAGGTCCGACCACCCCACCTATGGCCTGGAGACCCTGCGCATCCCCCAGACCCGCGAACACTGGGTGCTACGAGTGGAGCCCGAGAGCCCGGCGGGGCAGGCCGGGCTGCAACGCGGCGACCGCGTCCTGCTGGCCAACGGGCAACCCCTGCCCGAGTCGCCACGCGAGGCCTATCGCTTGCTGGAGTGGCCCAAGCGCAGCGGTCTGCGCCTGAAGCTCACCCTCTCCCGCGCCAAGCGACGCTTCACGGTCACGCTCGAGAGCGCGCAGAGCAACAGCTCGTCGCTACCCAACCTAGTCACCCAGCCCGACGGGGTGGGCATCCTCAGCATTCCCAACTTCGACGCTGCTGAAGCGGTCGGGCCCAAGGTACACGAACTTGTGGCCCTGGCCACTCAGCGTGGGGTCAGGAAGATGGTCGTGGACCTGCGCGACAACCCCGGTGGCCTGGTGAGCGAGTTCCTCTCCAGCGCCGGGGCCTTCCTGGGCGATGTCAGCCGCCTCTTCCGCTCAAGGGAGGGCGTCTTCGAGCAGGGTTACCGCCAGGGGCAGGTGTACAGCAGGACCGGGAGAGACAAAGAGGAATACGTCTTCTACAGCATCCCCAATCCCGTGCACTGGCGCGGCCCCCTGGCGGTGCTGGTGAACTCGAGGTCAGCTTCGGGAGCGGAGTACTTCGCCGCCGACGTCCAGCTCCGCAAGCGCGGGGTGGTGATCGGCGAGCAAACTTCGGGGGTGGCCAACACCTCGACCCTCTTCGTTCAGCTCATGGACGGCTCGGGCCTGCAAATCAGCAGCAGCCTGGCGCTCCAACCCGATGGCAGCGTATATCCCAGGTCGGTCACGCCGGACCTGCCCGTCGCCGACGACCTGGAGTTGCGCAACCAGGGCAGGGACCTGCCGCTGGCCAAAGCCCTGGAGTGGCTGGCCGAGCAGCCATAAGCCCAGGTCACAGGCCATGTGCCCGGAGGCCCAGCCTCCGTGCGGCGCGCCGGGCGTTCTGGGCCGGTTGAAGATGGGCTCCAGGGCATTGCCCCGGATGATGTTGTCCTCGAGCCGGGGGCTGGCTTGATCGAGCACCTTGATGCCGTGCTCGCGGTTGCCCTCGATCAGGTTGCGCCGGGCCACGCCGGCGGCATTCTGCTGGAAAGCGATGCCGGAAGCCTGGTTGGCCCGGATGGTGTTGTCCTCGAGGGTGGGCTCGGCTCGCTCTGCGACCACGATACCCGAGGTGCCGTTGTCCTCGACGGTGTTGCCGCGCACGACGAGCGCCGAGTGCCCGGAGACCAGCAGACCGGCCCCGCGGTTGCGGCGCAGCAGGTTGTTTTGCACCGCAGGAGCCGCCTGGAGGGCGACCTGTACGCCATGATTCCGGTTTTCCTCGACCAGGTTGCCCAGCGCTACCCCGCCCGCCATTCCCTCGTAGGCGATGCCGCTGGCCTGGTTGCCCCTGATGCTATTGCTCTCCAGGCGGGGGATGGCCTGCTCATCCACCTCGATCCCGGAAGAGCGGTTGTTCTGCACGGTATTGCGGCGGGCCACCCCCCCGGCAGCACCCCGGTAGTACAGGCCCACGCGGTTGCCCTGCACCACGCTCTCCTGCAGCACCATGAAGCTGTTGTCAGCGAAAATGGCCCCGTAGCGCCGGTTCTGCTCGAGCACGTTGCGCAACGCCCGGCCACCACCCGCGTCGAAGACCGCCAGCCCGGCATGGCCGTTGTCGCCGAAGCGGTTGTTCTCCAGCAGCACCTGCGCCTGGTCGGCGACCTCGAGGCCGTAGAGGGCATTGCCGCTGAATTCGCTGCCCACGATGGTGCCTCTGGCTCCGCCTCGCACCCACAGCCCATCGCCTCCCAGGCTATCCCCCCCGTCGAAGGCCCCGCCGCTGAAGCGAGCATCCTGAATGTCGAAGAGGCCCCCTTCAATCACCAGCACCTCGGCGGGAAGCTGGCCCTGGTGGACGAAGCTGATCCCCTTGATCACGAGTCGTCCAGTCCCATCGAAGCGCATCAGCGAGCCCGGTGCGCTCGAGACGATACGGGTCCGGTCGCGCCCCGCCCCCACCAGGCTGATGCTCTGGTTCAGGTGGAGGGAGGCCAGAAGGCGATACTCCCCCGCCGCCAGTTCCAGCGTCCCCCCCTCGGGCACCTGGCGCACCAGCGCCGCCAAATTGTCACCCGGCCGGGCCTTTAATTGGGCCACGGCGACGGGAGCCAGGCTCAGTAGACACAGGCCCAGCACCACACGCGGCAAGGCGGCCATGATGTCCTCGAGTCTAAACCCACTCGAGCCCCCCTCAGGACTCCAGGTGCTGCAGGAAGGAGCGCTGAAGCTCGGGCGAAGGCAGCAGCACGCTTCCCTTGCGCTGCCGCACCCGCCCCGGTCCCCGCACCCCGCGCTGGGCCAGGGCCTGAGCGACGCGCTCGAGGGCCAGGGCGGGGTCCGAGGTAGCCGGGTGAAACACCTCCCGCCGCAGCCTGCCCAGCGTGTCGAAGAGGTCTACCTGCACCACCACCCGCCCCGCCTCGCGCTGAAAGATCACCTGATCGAGCCGCCAGTCCATAGGGCTACCCTAGCCGTGCGTTTTCGTCAACACCGTGAGCAGGTCCACAGGGCTAGGGGTCGATGGTCGGTAGTTGAGGGCCCAAAAGCCAGCCGCTTTCCAACTCCCGACCATGGGGTAACCTAATCGCAGGTATGGAAGCCAAGGCCAAGCCGAGTGAGCGGGTGCTGGGAGCAGGAGGGGTGCTGTTCAACCCGGCGGGCGAGGTGCTGCTGATCCGCGATCGCATGGGCTACTGGGTCTTTCCCAAGGGGCACCTCGACGAGGGCGAGGCCCCCGAGCAGGCCGCACTGCGCGAGGTGAGGGAGGAAACCGGCATCGAAGGCGAGGTGCTGGGCAGCCTCCCACCCACCCGCTACACCAACAACAAGGGAGTAGAACGCGAGATTCGCTGGTTCTTGATGCTCGGCCAGGGGCCCATCCGCCTCGAGCCCGGCCTCACCGGAGCGGGTTTCTTCCCTCTCGAGGAGGCCCGCCGCATCCTGGCCTTCCCCGAAGACCTCGAACTGCTGGAGGCAGCGCATGGCGATTTTTCGGCTCGGTGAACACGAACCCCACATCCACGAGAGCGCTTTCGTAGCGCCGGGCGCGGTGCTGGTGGGGCAGGTAGAGGTGGCGGCCAGAGCCTCGGTGTGGTTTGGCGCGGTGATCCGAGGCGACACCGAGCAGGTGGTGATCGGCCCTGGCAGCAACGTGCAAGACGGAGCGGTGCTCCACGCCGACCCAGGCGACCCCTGCTTGCTGGCGGCGGGCGTGACGGTGGGACACCGGGCGGTGGTGCACGGGGCCACCGTGGAAGAAGGCGCCCTCATCGGCATCGGTGCCATCGTGCTCAACCGCGCCCGCATCGGGCGGGGGGCAGTGGTGGGCGCAGGAGCAGTGGTGCCCCCTGGCATGGAAGTTCCCGCGGGGATGCTGGCGGTAGGGGTTCCGGCCAAGGTGCGCGGCCCGGTGGAAGCCCCGGCCAACGCCCCGCGCTATCAGGAGCTATCCCAGCGCTACAAGGCCGAGCTGGTGCCAGTCCCCCCGGCCCAGCGCTACCAGCTCACCCTCAAAGGCCAGGACGCGCTCAACCCCTTCAGCGAGGTCCACATGGGGCTGAAGAAGAAGAGCCCCGCAGCCCTCAACACCCTGCGGGCCCTGGCGGCCAACCAGTTGGGCAGCCTCGAGCCCGAAGCCATCCAAACCCTGGTGCGCGAGGGCCTAGTGCGGGCAATCTAAAATCCGGGCGAGCCCGTATGGAAAGGTGTGAGCGGGTGGGCTTCACCTTTCCCTCATTCCAGCGGCTATCGTGAAGCTGAGATGAGGCCGCCTTTACCCCCCATTGCCCGGCAGTCCGTGTCGGCGTGGGCGCTGATGGTGCTGCTGCTGTGGGCCTCGAGCCTCATCCCCGTCTGTGGGTCGCTCATCTCCAGTCACCCCTACCCCCACCCTCACGACCACGACCACCATACGGTCGAGCACTCTTCACCCCAAGACCACAAGCCCCCTGCATCCCGGGCTCACAACCACCTGGGCGACTGCCCGCTGTGCGTGGCCCATGCCCTTCAGGTCACACCTCCAGTCCAAGCCCCGCAAAGCAACCTGGCCCTGATCGGGCTGCTGCTGTTTACTCCAGTTCCGCGACCGAAGCCGGTCAAATTCCTGCTTTACTTCTCCAGGGCTCCGCCTCGAGGGCTCCCTTCGTGATTCCGACCTGAGACCTCATGGCCCATCTGCCCGGCATCTCGCCGGATTCAAACCCTGGAGTTCACCATGTCTAAACTGCTTCGTCTGGCCATCCTGGCCCTGTTCACGCTGATCCCCGCCCTGGCCCACCAGCGCATAGAAGTGGGCAACTACGTGCTGATCTGCGGTATGCGTAACGAGCCCTCCTACACCGGCATGCGCTCGGGCCTCGACTTGAGCATTCGCACCAAGGACGGCACCCCGGTCGAGAAGGCCGAGAAGAGCCTGACCGTCGAGCTGATCTCCCCCACCGGAAGCAAGTACACCTATCTTGGCGACGGCCAGTACGGCCCCAAAAGCTTCTGGGAGTCCTTCAGCGAGAAGGGCAAGTACCTCTCCGACTGGGTGCTGCTGACGCCCGGCCTGTGGAAGGTGCGGGTGTTCGGGCAGATCGGCGAAACCCCCATCGACGTGACCTTCGATAGCCCCAGCACCTTCACGGTCAAGGACGGGAAGGCGCTGGAGTTGAGATGAGGCGACTCGCCCTGCTCGGGGCGGCCCTGGCGCTGGCCGGGGCCGCCCTGGCCCACAGCTACCTGAAGGAGGCCACCCCTGGCGCCAACGTGCGGGTGCGGCGGATGCCGGGCGAGGTTCGCCTGGTCTTCAACGAGCCGCTCGAGACCCGCTTCTCGACCTTCAAGGTCTACCGCCTCGAGGCCCCCGCCGGGGCCCTGGGCGACTTCAAGCGCCTCAACGCCCTGGCCGCGTCCCTCTTCAACCAGGTGCTCAAGCAGAAGGGCGACGAGGACTCTCGAGCCGACACCGGGCTCAAGACCACTGCCCGCACCACCAGGGAAGTGGTGATCGGCCTGAAGGAGGGGCTCAAGCCGGGAGCCTACGTAGTGATGTGGCAACTGCTCTCGGTAGACACACACGTCCTCAGCGATTTTTTCGTGTTCGTCTACCAGCCCTGAACCCTTATCTTATGCACGACCACGCCAGCCACCTCCAGCTCGAGGCCATCCTGCGCGGCCTGCTGTACCTGGGCAGCTTCGGCCTGCTAGGAGCAGGGCTGTTTGGCCGCTGGATTGGGTCGGAGCGCAGCCGGGAAGCACCCTGGAGGCTGTGGGGGATACTGTGGGCCTCGGCGCTGCTGGTGGCGGGCTCGAGCCTCTACTTCGCCTACCACAGCGCCCAGATGATCGGCTCTGCCGAGTTCTTTTGGCCCTACCTGCTCCAAACCCAGCAGGGCAACTACCTGCTGCTACGGCTGGCGCTAGCGGTGGGCCTGCTGGCGCTGGGGCCCCAGGGAAGGCCCCTCCTACACGCGGCTCTGGCCCTGGGCTTTCTGCTAAGTTTGAGCATGACCGCCCACGCCGGAGCCAGGGGAGGGCTGGCCCTCATCGGCGACCTGGCCCACCTCGTCGCCAGCGTGAGCTGGGGTGGCAACCTCCTGGCGCTGCTGCTGACCTGGGATTCCCGTCCCAGTACCCAGCAGGCGGTGCAGCGCTTCTCCAATCTGAGCCTGCTGGCCGCAGGGCTCTTCGTGGGCACCGGGCTGCTGCTGGGGCTAACCCACACCGGCGACCTCAGGCCCACCACCCTTAGCCAGCACGACTACGGACGCGCCCTGCTCAACAAGAGCATTCTGGTAGCGCTCATCCTGGGGCTAGCCGGGATCAACCGCTGGTGGCTGTTGCCGCGCGCGCTGCGCGGCAACAGCCTGCACCGCCTCGAGCCCATGGTGCTGCTCGAGGCTCTGCTGCTGATCACGGTGCTCCTTACCACGGGAACCCTAGCCACCACCGCTCCCCCAGAGCCCAAGCGCCCTGCGCCAGTCCAAAGTTCCGACCCCGGTCTGGCCGTGCGGGCCACGCTACCCGAAGGGCTCTTGAGGGGCAGACTCGAGCCGGACAACCTCAGACCCCCCCAGCCGACCCTCGAGTTGCGCGACGCCTTGGAGTACCCCGTCTCCAACGTCCCCAAGCTCACCCTAGTCGCCATCCAGGAGGGCACCTCACCCATTCGCATGCCCATGCCCCCCGATAAGGCAACTACTACACCGCTTTGCCCCTACCCCAGATATTTACTGGTCAACTGTGAGCGTCACCAACAAGTCAAATTCCCTCAGTGAATCATCTGATTCCAGATCGGGATGGGCTACCTTTGGAGCGATGCTCACCCCAAAGGTACGGTCCGGCGATTCTTTTAGAGCAAAAAAGGAACCCCACACCGCATAAGTTTTGTGATCTCTTGGTCACGGAAAGCCGACTTGACACCCACACTAAAGGAGATGTCCGGAGCAGACGAAAGGTGATAGAACGCCCCCCAAACACCGTAATCCTGGCGCCAGCCGAAGGCCCTGCTGTAGCTGCCGATTACCTTTACATCAAACACTTGGATGAACTCTTCCTCTGAGTAGGGGCTTGCAAAACACTTCCGGTACCTGTAGGGATCATCATCATACTCACGCGGACAATCTACCCCCACAAGGCCTAGATCCAGCATTACCCGATTCAAGTGCACAAAAACACTATCCAGATCGGCTTCGGATTGATGTCGCATAGTTCCATACATGAAGGCAGCAGTTCCAAGGACACAGATAAGCACCAGTAGCCCTTTGGTGGCGCTCATTAGGGCAACTCCTTGCCGGGGTTCCACGAGGCCCAAATATCTTTGAGCTGATCTCTGATGTAGTCCTTGACTGTTCTGCCGACCACCATCCCCTTTTCCTTGATCTGCCCCCACCGGGTCTTGACCGAGACAAGGAGAGGATTGGCCTCCTCGGCAATGCCCAGTTCCCTGGCGATTTCCTAGGTTCCCGGGCCGGGGAACAGAGGTTCGCTTTCTACTATTCCAAACCCCCAAATTTATCCTCGACCCGGAAGCTTTCATATTTTGGCTGCTGAGGCGAATCAACAACAATAGTCACAAGCGCATCATAAATAGCCATCGAGTCGAGGCGGCGCAATTCGGGATTCGGAGCTTTGGGGGCAATGCTGACGCCGAGGTTAACGTTGCGGGTAGTCTTAAAGTCGTACATTGCAACCCACACGCTATAATCCTGTCGCCAACCCATCGTCCGGATTGCTATGTCACGGAGGCTCCCTTCAAATTTGGCTATAAAATCCTCTGGCGTTCCCTTGAGTCCATAACAAATTCGATACGGGTAACTATCCTCGCTTAGACACTGGGTTTCCGGAAGTCCCAACCTTGTGCCAACAACATCTTTAAGCATCTGCAACGCTTGCAGCACATTCATCGAGGTTTTTCTCTCCTGTGAAATCCCCAGATACATTGCTGTGCCAGCAAGTGTACAAACAACCAGTATCAACTTGGGTGAATACGTCATTTGGCCTCCTTATCTGGGTGCCATGACTCCCAAATTACTGATAGCTGGGGCCTCAAAGCCTCGCGGGTCCTCTGGTCAATCACTATTCCCTTCTCCTTAGCCTCCCCCCACCTGGACTTCACCGCGAACAGGAAGTTGGGCACCTCCTCGCTCACCCGCAGTTCCTCTCTCTATCTACTCATCTTTAGCCACGGTTACATCCACCATAGCTTTATTGCCTTTGAGCAAGGGATAATTGCGCAATTCGGGGTTGGGTTCTATAGGTACATAGTTGATTCCAAACAAAATCCCAGCATCATTTCGCATCCTAAAGAAGGCACCCCATACCGAGTAATCCTCTCGCCAGTCACCTGTAATATATGCAAATTCAATCAATTTAGGGGTAAGGTTGGTAATCAACTCTCTGGCCTCGAGGTCAGTTACAAAGCAAGCTAAATACTTATATCGATCTGAAGCGTTGTTCGGACATGTGATTTTTTGTAGGTTGAGTTCTGTACCCAAAACGCTAACCAATCTTTCAAGCACATCTTGCTCACTGTTCATGGCTGGATTCCTCATAACAAAAGCCTGAGGTAGTGCAGTTGCTAGTACGAGCAACCCTATACAAATAGCCAACCAACGACTCATTCTGCTTTTCTGTCGGGATGCCATGACTCCCACACCACCCCCAATTGGTTCTCAACGCGCCGTTTAATAGGCTCTGGTATCGCTATTCCCTTCTCCTTAGCCTCCCTCCACTTGGACTTGGCGACGAACAGGAAGTTGGGCACCTCCTCGCTCACCCGAAGCTCCTCGGCCATGGCCTCGAGCGCGGGCGTGGGGAATACAGGCTCGCTGCTGCTGAGAAGTTTCTGGGCCTCCTTCTTGAACTTCACGTAGCTGTCGTACTTCCTCGCCAGTTCCTCGACCTTCTCCAAGAGCAGGTTGTAAGCCATGTTCTCGTACAACACCGCGTCCAGAAAACCCAATTTGTCGAGCGTGAGCGCTAGCAGCTCGCGCCGCGACATCTGTCCGCGAAGCTTGGGGGTGAAAATGAAAATACCACGCCACTACTCATCCACCGTCAGGGCAAGTAGAGACGTATAGCCTTCCATTAATTTGTCTTTTAGCAATCGATGGTCCAACTCCTTCAAGCCTATGTTTACTCCGAAAATGTAGTGGTTATCTGCTACAAGTTGGTAGTGGGCGACCCATAAACCATAGTCTTGTCTCCAGCCAAAAATTCGCTCAGCTATGATTTGGATGGTTGGTTCAATCACCTCAATGAGTTTTTCAGGAGTCGCTTTTGAAGCGTAACAAAACACATTCCTACCTTGTAAAAAGGTAGGGCATGGAATTTCATTAAGCACCTCGAGTTGACTGAAACTCTCTCTCACACGCGCTATCGCTTCTGAATGTGATAAAGGATCCAACTTCACACCTCCAGCTCGGAATAATCCAGGCGCTGAAAAACCAGCAGCAATCAGGGCAACCAGGGCACCACTAAGCAAAAAGGTTCTCATGATTTTGGCAACTCCTTGTCTGGGTGCCAGGACAACCAGATCTGGGGTAATTGCCGCTTGAAGTCCGTAACAAAGCGACTTCTGCTATCTAGCTTCAGACCCTTTTCCTTGATCTGCCCCCACCGGGTCTTGACCGAGACGAGGAGAGGATTGGCCTCCTCGGCAATGCCCAGTTCCCTGGCGATTTCCTGGGTTCCCGGACCGGGGAACAAAGGTTCGCTTTTGTTCAGGAGCTTCAAAGCCTCCTGCTCGAAGCGAGGATAGCTGTCGTATTTTCGAGCCAAGCCCTCTATGGCCTCGAGCAGCACGTTATAGGCCAGGTTTTCGTAAAATACCGCCTCGAACAGCCCCGCGGCATCGAGGACTCTTGCCAGCAGCTCACGCCGCAGCATTTCGCCGCGAATCTTGGGGTCGCGCTCGGTGGAATAATCGCCGCTGTAGATGATCTCCACGCTCTTGCCGGCAAGGTCCTGCTCGTCGCGCTGGCCCCAGCGCATGAGGGCGGTCTGGTAGGGGTCGAGCTCGAGGCCGCCCGAGCGCCGGGAGGCCGCTAGGAGTTCCTGCCGCAGGTACTCGCTCAGCGCCGGGGTCACGTGGTTTTCCTTGAGCATTCCTGTCAGGCCCTGCCCCTCGCGCCGGTAGTCGAAGTAGTGGATTTCTCCCGGCGTGGAGGCTTCTCCTGCGGTGGGCACGATGTCCCCGTCTACGCGGTAGTGGCGGCTGGCGATGGCCTTGCCGTCGGTAGCGTGCTGGATGTTGTAGGCCTTGAGCCTGTCCACGTCGGCCTGCTTGATGGCTGCCGCCTGGAAGGTCACGACCTCCTTTGCCAGGGCCGCGTGCTCCACGGCGGCGATCTGGGCCAGGGCCCCTCCCAGGCTGTGTCCGGTCAGGATGAGGCGGCCACGGCGGGCGGCGGCCTCGAGGTTTCGCGCGATGAGGTCGCGGTTCTGCCGGTACTGGCTGTAACCCACGCTGGCGTAGGCAAAGTCGGCTACCAGGGTGTCCAGGCCGCTCTCCTGCTCGTTCTGGGGGGTTTTGGGGTTGTCCCGCACCTGCAGCCCGACGCCCTCGGTGCCCCGGAAGGCGACGACGGGGTGGGAGTTGTGGGGGGTTTTCTTCTGGGGATCGGGGAGGAACACCCGCATCTGGAAGCCCCACTTCCCGAAGATGGGCCTGCCGGGCAGGTAGCCGAAGGCCTTGAGGAGTTCAGCGGGGTTGGACTTGCGGCGCGGCTCGAGGCCCGTGCGGTCGTCGGCGCCGAAGTCCGGCTCGTTGGAGTAGACGAAGTTTACGGCCAGGTGCTCGAGAAAAGCGTCGAAGGTGAGCTGTTGCTGGGGGATGGCAGGCGGGAGCAGGGCCAGCAGCTCCTGGCGCAATTTGCCCCCGCGCACGCGCTCGCCGATCTCGGCATAGAAGCTCTTGCCGTAGAGTTGCTCGTAGGCCTCGAGGGTCTCCTCCAGGTAGCCCCGGCCCTTCCACAGCTCGAGCAGCGAGCGCAGGGGGCCGACGTCCTGGCCCCTGATCTCGAGGTGCTGGTTGCTCCGGGAGAGGTAGCGGCTGGTGCCGTTGTTGAGGTTGGCCATCACGTCGAGGCCATCGCCGATGTCGATGTCGATGATGCTGCGGCTGGCCTTCTGGAGGGTCTCGCGCAGGGTTTTGGCCCGGTCCTGGGGGGTGCTGGAGCCGGGCGCGGCCAGGGCCAGCGTGTCCTCGGGCTCGGCGCGCAGTCGCTCTAACAGCCTCGAGTACAGCTGGGTGGCCTCACTGGGGCCGCGAGCAGGGACGGGCGGCTTGAATGGAGGGGGTTCGAACTCGGGGTACTCCTCAGGCTGCTGGGATGAAACCCGCTTCGGCGATACGGGCTGTGAATCCTTTTCGCGCTTATCGTAGCTGAACATGCCTGCCCCATTTTATGGGGACATTCCAGGGTTCGCCAGTGCATGAGAGCAAAATTAACGAATCTTTACGCGGTAGCACACCTGCCCGCTTGCGCCTGCCGCCAGCGTCCCGATCCGCACCCGCACCAGCCCCCCGCTCACCTCGCCCGCGTCGGCGTCGGCGGCATCGGTGAGGGGGGTGACGCCCAGGCGCAGGGTTCCGGGCTGGTAGTCGGTGAAAAAGGGGATGGGGTCGGTGAGGACCACCTGGGTGATGGGGGCGCTGCTCTGATTCTGGTAGGCGATGCAGTACTCCAGCACCTCCCCCGGCTTCCCATCGGCCCGTCCGGTGGAGGGAGGGGTGCCCTGGGTGAGGTTTTGCACCTGCTTGGTGAGCCGCAGTTCGCCGCCCACGCCCACTACGGTGGTGTCGGTGAGGGCCAAGAGGTCGTCCACGGCGGGGTTGCCCGCGTAGCGGAGCCTCGAGGCGAGGCTCAGGAGGTCGCTGCTGCCGCCGGGCAGACCCGCCGGGACGATCACCATGACCTCCACAGCGCAAGCCCGCAGGCTGCCGTCGGCCTCGCGGGGCCAGGCGCTGCCCACGGTGAGGCTGTAGGGCAAGCCCTGGTAGCCCTCGCCCGCGTCGGCGAAGTCGCCGTCGCAGTTGGCGTCGAGGCGTAGCAGATAGCTCCAGCTACCGGCCAGGCGGAGGAAGGTGAGGGTGCCCAGGGTACCCGGTCGCACGCGGTGGGCATAGGTGACCACGCCGGGAGAGGAGGCCTGCCCGGACTGGTCAGGCTGCCACAGGCTGGGTCGCACCACACCGAAGTTGTAGCCGTCGTAGCGGTTGCCCGCAGCGAAGGGGCTGATGGTGCGCTGCTGCGCCGCGCTCTGGCCGTAGGCGGTGGCCAGCACCGCGCTCGAGCCCCCCACGTTGCTGCCGGTAGCCGGAGCCAGGGGGTGCGAGAGGGTGACCGAGGAGCCGAAGGTGTGCGGCACGTACAGCACGTAGTTGCCGAGCGAGTCGGTGACGGCGCTGCGGCTCTGGGCGCCGTCGGAGGCGGTGACGCTCACGCCGGCGATCCCTGGCTCGCCCCCGTTCTGCAAGGCGTCGTTGGCCGTGCCCGAGCCCAGCCCGTCGTCGCGGAAGACCGTGCCGCTGACACGCGAGCCGTGATAGAGGCCGAAGTCTTGCCCCGAAATGTTGGAACTGCCCACGCTGAGGCTGCGGCTGCCCGCCACGGGCTCGATGAACAGCCAGCCGGAGGGAGGGGCAGGGGTGGTGGAGCTGGCCGAGCCCGTCACCACCAGGGTGTAGCTCCCAGGCGCCACCCCGCTGAAGCTATAGCTACCCGTGCCCGCGCTCACCGCCACACTCTGCACCACGCTGCCGCCCTGCACCAGGTTGACGTACACCAAGGTGCCACTGCTCCAGTCCTCGCCGGGCTCGCGCAACGAGTTGGGCTGGAGGTCGTGGTAGACCCGCCCAAAGAGGGTGTAGCCTGCCACTAAGGTGCTCACGCTAGAGGTGTTGTCGGCAGGATTGACATCCCCATAGTTAGACGGTGGATAGGCCGAAGCCGTGTTGGTGAGGGTTTGTCCTCCGGCGCTTGGGCTCACGGTTCCGTTAATAGTGAACGTTGCGCTGCTGTTTAGGGGGAGGTTGAGGGTGGTGGCGATGTTGTTGCCGCTGCCCGAAGCGTTCGTGCAACTTGCTCCTCCGGATCCTACGCAGGTCCAAGTAACCCCAGTGATGCCCGCGGGCACCGTATCGGTAAAACTGGCTCCGGTCAGTGGGTTGACGCCCACGTTGCTCACCACCACCGTATAGCTGATGTTTCCTCCGGGTGCGACCGTACTGGGCCCACTCTTCACTACCCTCAAGTCGGCAGGAGCGACAAGGGTATTGATGGTCAAGTTGCGGATCTCGTGGTAGTTGGTTGAACCTCCCGTCGAGCCCGCGAAGCCTATTTTCAAAGTAGGCGGTGGAGGACTGGGCATACTGTAGGGACCGAGAACCTGGGTGAATGGCCCGCTCTGGCTGGTGGCCAGATATACCGTGATCTGATACACCCCGCCTACCGGCAGGAGGTCTACCCGCGCCCTGCGATAGTAGGCGGACGGGCTTGGCCGATTAGTGGCAGCGGTCTCGTAATCGATGCTGGTGTTACTCCCAAGCCGGCTGTTGGTTCCGGTCAGATAGGCGTAGCCCGTATTCCCGTTGCCGGGACCGCGAATGGCGATGGAGTCTGCCCGCTGCCCCGGTCCGCCATTGGGGCAGCGGTCGCCAGGGTTAGAGAAGTTGCCCCATTCGTCGAAGGCGATCCCCACATAGGCATTGGACAAGCCCCCTACAGGGCTGGAGGCATAGCCCTGGCAATACCCCAGGCCCCCGCCAAAATCACCGATCTTGAAGGAAGCGGAGGGAGTTGTTCCGTCGAAGAGGAAAACCGTGAGGCCATCGGCCCCCCGGTTCCCCCCACTGCCTCCCCAGGCTAAGAAGTCGAACTCGAGTCGCAGCCCCAGGGTCGAGGGAAAGGCCGTGTCGTAATAGGCGTACCCCTTCTGGTTGTTGATGTTTCGAGTCAAGCGGAGCCAGCCCTGACCAAATGGGTCACCATTGCCCGAGGTCAGATAGGCATCGCCACTGATAACCCAGCCCGTGGCACTACCGTTCATGAAGCTCTCGCTAATGGGAAACTGAGCCCAGGTCAGGCCGAGCAATAGCGGGAGCAGAAAAAACAGGTGCCTCACCGGCCACCCCCCAGGAAGTCCAAACGCAGGTAGAAGCCGGGCTGGGCGTCGGGCGTGAGGGCCGACATATAGCCAAAGGTGTAGCCCACATTGACCCACAGACCCTCGAGCACCCGCAAGCTGCCCTCGAGGCCGAAGTGGGTCGCGCTGCTGGCTGTGGCGGGCTGGAAGAGCTGGTACACCGCCGCGCCGAAGCCCAGGGAGTCGGTGAAGTAGTAGTTGGCGCCCAGGCCCAGCTGGTAGGTGGCTCCGGCGAGGTCAGCGGCGGGCAAGCGGTAGGCCGCCGAGGGACGCAGTTGCCAGGCAAGGCTGGGGTGGTAGCCGGCGGCCAGGGCCCCCTCGAGGCCCCACCCCAGCTGACCCACGCTGAGGCGGTGGTAGGTCAGGAGTTGGTATTGCTGGGAGCGCCAGGCGTAGGCCAGGGTGAACCTGCCGTCCGGAGTGGGCAGGGCCTGGTAGTTGGTGTCGAGGGAGACGGTCTGCTCGGTGTCGAGGGCGCCGGTGAGGCCGCCGCGCAGCACCAGTTTGGGCGAGGTGCCGAAAGCCACCTCACTGCCCAGGGTGCCGCCGAGGCCCTCGTCCTTGTAGCGCAGGGCCAAGCCGAAGGCGGCCTGGTCGGTGCCGGTGCTCAGGCTGCGGTCGTAACCCGCGCTGAGGTCGAGGCTCCAGCGCTCGTCGAGGGGCAGGGGGGCCTCGAGGCCGAAGCGTGCCCGGTTGCCCTCGCCCGAGGCGCCGGGGAGCTGGTAGCTGAGGCTGAGGTTGGCGCCGCCCAGCTTCTGCTTGAGGGCTAAGGAGCCGCGCAGGTCGTTGCCCCAGAGGTAGTCCAAAGCCGCCTCAGCGCTGAGGTTGAAGTCGAAGGCGTAGGCCATCTTGAGCTGGGAAAGGGCCATATCGCTGAAGCGGAAGGGTTGGGTGTGGGTAAGCTCGAGCTTCCACGGCGCCGCGCCGTAGACCAGGCGGCCCACCGCGCCCAAGCCCGCGGTGTTCCACAGGTAGCTCAGGCCGCCGCCGACGCTGAAGCCGGGGCTGAGCTGGCGCTGGTAAAGCAGGGCGGTGCGGTTCTGCTCGGAAGCCTGGTGCTCGAGGGCGAGCTTGTCCGCAGGGCTGAGGGCCAGGCCCAGGCTGGCGCTGCCCTGCAGGCGGCCCTCGTAGCTGAGGTCGGCCCTGGCCTCGAGGGAGGTTCCGGTGTAGCCGAGTTCGAGGCCGAAGCGGTCGGCGTTCTGGCGGGCGTAGCTGACCCGTGCGGAGAAGGCGCCGTCGCGGTAGCCCAGCTCGGCGCCATAGCGGAGGTCCTGAGCGGGCAGGGCGGCCAGGCTGGCCCCGGCGCTGAAGCCACCTTGCCGGTAGCGCAGGCCGAAGCCGTAGCCCGGTGCACGCGGGCTGTCCTGGGCAGCGTAGGTCACCCGCAGCACCACCGGCTGACCGTCGGGGGTGGTGGGCCACAGCGGTTTGGCCAGGGTCAGCCAGCCGTCGGCGTCGAGGGTGTAGTCCTGGCCCCGCTCGAGGCGGCGCTCCGAGGCTCCTTCCCGCAGCAGCACGGTCTCGCTGCCCAGCATGGGGGGCTGGCTCAGCTTGTAGCGGCGGGTGCCGTCGAGGGCGGGCTCCTCGGTCAAGGTAGCCTGGGGCAGCAGCCCGGCGAAGGCCGTCACCCCGAAGCCCTGCTGCTCGCGGGTCTCGAAGCGCAGCGCGGTGCCCTCACCCAGTGAGCTGAGGCCGGGCAGGGCCAAGGCTTCGGCGTGATAGCCCAGGCTGAAGGCGGTGTTATCGTAGCGCAAGGCCAGGGGGTCGGCAGAGCGCAGGGGCAGGACGGCCTCGATGCCGCTGCCGGTGAGGGGGAAGGCGGCGCTGGGGTCGGGAGTGGGGTTGAGACCGCCCTCCAGGCCGCGCAGGCCGAAGCGGGCATCGAGGGCAACGCGCAGGGTGCCCTCGCCGCCGAGGTCGAGGGGGGCCTCGAGGTAGCCTCGGCCTACCCCGAAGAGGCCCACCCCGCCGCCGAAGCTGGCCCCCACGCTGCCCTGGGCCTGCCAGAGGGTGTTCTGGCGGCCTGGCACGAAGAACTCGGCGCGGCCCTCGAGTTCGTCGAAGGCGAGCTCGAGGCGGAGGTTGCCCGGCAGGGCCAAGGGCTTCAGCCGCAGCACCGCCCGACCGTCGCGCAGCAAGACCTGGTAACCCGAGGTGGTGGGGAAGGCGTCGGGATCGAGGGGCTCGAGGGAGCTGGCGAGGGTAAGGGGGCCGAAGCCGCTGGGCAGGCCGCCTGCGTCGAGGGCCAGGAGCTCGAACTCGAGCGGGGTGCGCCCGTCGGCGTAGAGCTTGAGCGGGCGGGCCAGCAACCGCACGGGCTTGCCCGCCAGGAAGACCTCCACCCGGTCGGTGCCCGCCGGGCTACGGAACTCGATGAGGTTGGCACCGGGGCGCAGCGGCAGGCCGTAGTACTCCAGGCGCTGGGTGCCTTTGACGCTGTCGTACTCGGCCTTGCCCAGGCTAGTGCGGCTGACGGGCTCGCCGCCGACCTCGAGCTCGAACTCCAGGCCGTAGGGCATCTCCAGCACCACCCGCGCCCGGTCCACCCGGAACACCGTGCCGGGCAGGGGTTCTTGGATGAAGCCCTGGCGGGTCCTGGCCTCCAGGGGCCGGGTCTTGGCCAGCGCGGCGAAGGGCACCTGGCCTTGCAGCAGCACCTCGCGGTCGGCCACGCCCAGGGTGAGGGTGGGGGCCTCGAGCGGCCCCAGCACCGCGCGGTGGCGCACCTGGTAGCTCAGCACGCCGCCGGACTGGTAGGGAATTTCGAAGTAGAGCCGCCCCTGCTCGTCCACGCGGGGGTCGGGGAGGGGGTTGCCGTCGAGGCGGGCCGAGCCGGGCTCGTAGACCGCCTGAACCGCCTTGCCCTCGCCCGCCGCCTCGATGGGCGGCAGGTGCGTCAGCAGCAGGCGTTCGCCTGTGGGTGCGGCGGGGTTCACCCCTGCCCCGGAAGGGCCTCCCACGGCGAACTCGAGCCGGATGGTGGAGGTGCGCACGGGCTCGAGTACCGGCAGCACCGCCACCGCCGCCTTGCTGGGGAAGGACACGGGCACGCCGCCGGCGAAGGCCAGGGCCTGGTTCTCCAGGCTGCCCACCCGCGCGGGCTTGCCCTCCAGGCGCACCTCGGCGCGCTGGCCGGGTTCAAGGACGAATTCCCAGGCGTATGGCTTCGCCGTCCCGAAGGGAATCTGCCCCTGGGGCAGCTCGGCCAGCTCGAGGCCCTCGCCGGGGATGTCCTGCAGCTCGAAGCGCACGGTGTGATCGGCGGGGTTGTGCAGTTCGATCACGAAGGTCACAGGGCTGCCCAGCACCACCCGCTGGGGCTCGGCCCGCTTATTCACCCCGATCAGAACACGCTCGAGCCGGTCAGGGGCGCGGAGATCGCCGCCGTTGGAGCGCAACTCGGCCTGGAATAGGCCCTCGGCGGGCGCGCCGAAGGCCACGCGGGCTTGGTAGCTGTGGATGCGCTCGGCGCCGGGCTCGAGGCGCCCGGCGAACTCGGGCTTCTCCAGGGGCTCGAGCCACTCGGGATAGGCGTCGGTGAGGGTGTACTCCAGGGGAGCCTCCCCACCGTTGCGCACCCGCAGGCTCACCGTGACCACCTCGCCCGGCAGCACCTTGCGGCGGTCGAGGCCGCGGCTTAGCTCGGCCTTGGGACGCAGCACCCGCAGGGTGCTCTGGGCGGCGGCGAGTTCCTGGCCGGAGGCGCTCAGCAGCACGGCGCGGTTGGTGAGGGTGGCCCCGGCCTGGGGGGTGAGCCGGGCGGCGAGCTCGAGGGTCTGGGCCTGGCCGGGAGGGAGGGTGAGGGTCTGCTCGAGGCTCTCCCCCTCCAGCCCCTCGGGGAGCACGTCGCGCAGGCGCACGCTGCCGGGTACGTCACCCGAGTTGCCGACCCTCAGCCGGTAGGTCACGCGCTCGCCCACGGCGGCAGCCTCGGGGCCGGTCTTTTGCAGGGTGAAGGTGGCGGGCTGCAGCACCTGCAGGCTCACCTGGCGGCTCTGGCCCCAAGGAGCGAGGCGGGCGGCGGGGGCGAACTCACCCTTGCACACCGCCTTCACCGCCAGGCGCAGGGTCACGGTGCGGCCAGCCGAGACCGGCGAGCTGAGGCGGGGGCTGGCCTGGGGCTCGAGGCAATCCGGCAGCTCGAGGCGCAGGTCGGCGGGGAGCAGGTCGGGGAAGGCGGTGCTCACGCGGGCCGTCAGCACGGCCTCCTCGCCTACCTGCATGACCGTACGGTCGCTCTCGAAGCTCAGGGCGACCTCGGGAGTGACGCGGTAGCGGGCCTGGGCGGTCTGGCCGGGTTCCAGCACGACTTGCTCGGGCCCCTCCACGCTGGCCCCGGCCAGGCGGGGTTGCAGGGCGTAGCTCCCGGCGGCCAGCTCGAGCGCAGCCCGCCCCTCGGCGAGCCGTACGCTGTTCTCCCCCACCTGCAGGCTGAGGTCGTAGGGGCGCTCGCCCGCGGGGGTTACCAGCACCGCGCTGATCTCGAGGCGGGCCGGGGT
>NZ_QWLA01000032.1 GCF_003574095.1 Calidithermus roseus | reverse complement strand
TGGGGGTGGTGGGGCGGGCCCTTCGGCGGGCCGAACGCAAGCTGGGCGACCTCACCCAGGCCGACCCCCTGGCGCTGCTGGCCGAACTAGGCGGCCTGGAGATCGCGGCCATCGCCGGGGTCTTCCTGGCCGGAGCCGAGGCTGGGCTGCCCCTGGTCAGCGATGGCTTTCCCGTCACCAGCGGGGCGTTGCTGGCCTCGAGGCTGCGCCCACAGGTGCGGGACTACCTCTTCGCCGGGCACCGCTCCGCCGAGCCCGGCCATGCCCTGCAACTCGAAGCTCTGAGGCTCAAACCCGTGCTCGAGCTGGGCCTGCGCCTGGGGGAGGGCACCGGAGCGGTGCTCTCATTCCCCATCCTGCGCGCGGCGGCTCGAGTCCTGGCCGGCATGGCCACCTTCGAGGAGGCCGGGGTTGGCCAGACTGCGACCGCGGAGCAGGGCTGAGGGCCAGATGGCGAAGCTGCAAGAAGGTACCGACTACTACGTGGAGGGTGGGCTCTACGTCTTCACCGCGGCCTATCACCTCAAACGCGGTTACTGCTGCGGCTCGAGGTGCCGCCACTGCCCCTACCCCGAAGAGGTGCAGGCCGAGGCCATCCGCCGCCGCCTGGCCGGGTTGCCGGCTGATCCGCGCGAGGAACCGTCCGAGAGATGAGAACCGAGGGCTCCAGGATGCGCCCCTTCTGGCTGGCTTTGGGCTTCCTCACCACTTTTCCCGTGCCGAAGCTGGGTGAGGTCCAGCCCGGTGAGATGCGGGCCGCTTCAGCCTTTTACCCCCTGGCCGGGTACTGCCTGGGCGGGGTGCTGGCCCTGGCCGCCTGGCTGACCCAGGCCCTGCCCGACGGGTTGCAGGGGGCCCTCCTGCTGGCCTTGTGGCTGGGCCTCACCGGGATGCTCCACCTCGACGGCCTGCTGGACTGTGCCGATGCCCTGCTGGCGATGAAGCCGCCCCAAGAGCGCTTGAAGATCCTCTCCGACGTGCACCTGGGCAGTTTCGCCTTCGGGGTGGGCTTCGTTCACCTGCTCCTCAAGTGGCAGCTTTTGGCCTGGGGGCCTTCTCCCTGGTTGCTGCTGTGCCTCCCGGCCATCGTGCGCTTCGGGCTGCTCGTTCCCATGAACCTCTACCCGGCAGCGAAGCAGGAGGGTTTGGGGGCGCGCTCGAGGGAAGGCCGCATCGGTCTGGCCCTGCTCTTCGCTCTCCCTGCCCTGGCCCTGTTTCCCTGGCAGGCCCTGACGGTGCTCCTGGCCGTGTTGCTGCTGGCCCGCTGGGGGGCTGGGCGGCTGGGTGGGGGGCTTTCCGGCGACGTGTACGGGGCTTTGGTCGAGGTGGGGGAGAGTGTGGGGCTGCTGGTGGCCGTGTTGCTCGGGGCGGGTTGAAACGGCTAAAGACCTAAGACCCCGTGGCCTTGGGTGTCCGGCGCACCTCATCGGGTACACTGTTGCCTTGTATGGCTTTAGGAGTCGGCATCGTCGGACTGCCCAACGTGGGCAAGTCCACCCTGTTCAACGCGATCACCAAGGCGGGCGCGCTGGCCGCCAACTACCCCTTCGCCACCATCGACAAGAACGTAGGGGTGGTGACCCTGCCCGACGAGCGCCTCGAGGCGCTGGCCAAGCTCTTCGTCAAGGGCGAGCGCAAACCGCCCATCGTACCCACTTACGTGGAGTTCGTGGACATCGCCGGGTTGGTCAAGGGTGCGCACAAAGGCGAGGGGCTGGGCAACCAGTTTCTGGCTAACATCCGCGAGGTGGCGGCCATCGCCCACGTGGTGCGCTGCTTCGAAGACCCCAACGTGGTCCACGTCTCGGGCAAGGTGGACCCCCTCGACGACCTCGAGACCATCAACACCGAGCTGGCCCTAGCCGACTTGCAAACCCTGGAGAAGCGCCTAGACAAGCTGCGCAAGACCGCCCGCGTGGACAAGGACGACAAGGTGCTGCTGGAGGTGCTCGAGCCCTTGCTTGCCCACCTCTCCCAGGGGAACCCCGCCCGCACCTACGCCCCCGCCGACCCCGAGCTTTTCGCCAGGGCCGCCCGCGAGATGGGCCTGATGACGGCCAAGCCGGTGATCTACGTCGCCAACGTGGCCGAGGAAGACCTGCCCGACGCTGCCAACAACCCCGACGTGGCCAAGCTGCGTGAGCGGGCCGCCGCCGAGGGGGCCGAGGTGGTGGTGGTGTCGGCCAAGATCGAGGCCGAGCTGGCTGAACTCGAGGACGTCGAGGCCCAGGAGTACCTGCTCTCGTTGGGGTTGAAGGAATCCGGGCTCAACCGATTGGTGCGGGTGGCCTACCGCGTGCTGGGCCTGATCACCTTCCTCACCGCCGGGGAAAAAGAAGTGCGGGCCTGGACCATCCGCCAAGGCACCAAGGCTCCGCAGGCCGCCGGGGAGATCCACTCCGATCTCGAGCGGGGTTTCATCCGGGCCGAGGTTATCGAGTGGGACAAACTGGTGGCCGCCGGGGGCTGGGCTCAGGCCAAGGAGAAGGGCTGGGTGCGCACCGAAGGCAAGGAGTACGAGGTCAAGGACGGGGACGTGATGTATATCCTCTTCAACGTGTGAGGTTAGTCGATAGCCTATAGCCAAACGCCGGGTGCGGGTCGTACGTCGTACGCAAGACGCAAGACGCCTTTTGTTTACCTCCCTTAGCAAGGGGGGCTGGGGGGGATAAACCCTCCCCGCCAGCGGGGAGCCTTGGCGCAAAAATCACAATGAAATCCATAGGGCTCCGATAAGCTCTACAACCGATGATCACGATGTACAGCACCGCCTGGTGCTCCGACTGCAAGGCGACCAAGATGGCCCTCGAGCGGCTGGGCCTGAGCTACACCGAAATCGACATCGACCAGCATCCCGAAGGCGAGCGGTTGGTGCTGGAGGCCAACGCTGGGCGGCGCAGCGTCCCCACGTTGGTCTACGCCGGGCAGGCCGCTTCGATGAGCCGCTTCTCGGTGAAGAAGCTGCAGGAGTGGCTCGAGCAGGTGGGACTGCTCGAGGCCGCTCGGAGCTGAACGCCAAAGTGATTTATACCGGATTCAAAAAGATAGTCGTCAAAATCAAAAACCTTCAGTGGCTATCTTTTTGAATCCTAGAGCACTCCCTTCGGTCGGGTTGGCTCGTTGCCGTTCGGCAACGAACCAACCGAATCTGGTATTACCCCTCACAGCCGACTGCGCTGTGAGGGGTATTCATGGGAACCATTCTCAATCTGCTGCTTGGGGTTCTGCGGAAGAGCGCTCCCAGCTTCGGCCATACAGGGCCTTGAGCAGGATGTAGCTTACCACCCCGGTGAGCACCGGCACTACCAGTATCAGCGTCCACAGCACTGCGTTGGAGAGGTTGAGGTCGATCTTGTAGCCGGCCAGCGTGCTCATGATGAAGAACATCAGCACGCCCAGGGTCACGCTGGTGCGCACCGGGTGCTCGCTGGGCAGCTCGAGGTAGCGCACCTTGTCCTTGCTCACGTCCACGAAGGGCAACAACGCCGCCACGGCCCCCAGGATGCCGGGAACGATCACCCCGCCGATGAACTCCGGGCCGATGACAGCCCCGAAGAAGCGGAACTGCCACTCCGAGGGGATCACCTGCAGGATGCCGTAGATCCACAGGAAGTACCAGTCGGGCTTGACCGCGGGGGTCTGGGGGGTGGGCGGCCCGAAGGCCTCGATGGGGTGGGCGATGAAGGCCCCGGCGATGAAGACCGTCACCGCCAGATAGACCAGGAAGAGAATGCCCATCATCACCGACTGCTGTGGGTACAGCGGCACCCCCAGGATCTTCCCCGGAGCCACCTTCTCGGCGTACTTGGGCTGGGTGTGCTTCTGCTTGACCATGATCAGCAGGTGAAGCCCGATGAGGGCGATGAGCGTCAGGGGCAGCCACAGCACGTGGATGGAGTATAGGCGGGGGACAGAGTGGGTGGAGCCGGGGAACTCCCCGCCGAACATGATCTCCGCGATCGCCCCGCCCACGAAGGGGATGGAGGCCCCGATGCCGTAACCGATGCGGGTGGCCGTCACCGCGTAGTTGTCATAGGGCAGCGCGTAGCCGGTGAAGGCGGTGACGATGGTCAGACCCAGCAGCCCCAGGCCGATGAGCCAGTTGAGTTCCCGCGGCTTCTTGTAAGCTCCGGAGATCAGCACCCTGAGCAGGTGCAAGAAGACTGCGGCGACCATGATGTGCGCCGACCAGTGGTGCACACTGCGGATCACCGCACCGAAGGGCAGCGAGTCGATGTAGAGCACGCTGGCGTAGGCCGCCGGAACAGTGCTCCCGTCGGGGAGATTCACTTCGCGTATGGAGGGCTCGTAGTTGAGGGTCAGGAAGATGCCGGTGAGCACCAGCACCACGAAGGCGAAGAGGGCGATCTCGCCCAGGAAGAAGGAGTGGTGTACCGGGAAGGCCTTGCGCAGGAACTTGTTGTAGAGCCTGGAGATCTCCAGACGCTCGTCGAACCACTGGAACATGCTTCCCTCCTAAGCCATCCGGCAGCAGTTCTGCGCGGAGGCCTCCACGCCCACCTTGTCGGTGAAGTCGCCGGCGACAACCACCTGGCCCCCCTCGAGCTTGACCGGTAGAAAGGGTACGGGCTTGGGCGGCGGGCCGGCTACCACCCTGCCCGCGTGCCTGGGATCGTAGGCCCCGCCGTGGCAGGGGCAGAACAGCATCTCCTGGCCGCCTCCGCTCACCGCCTTCCACTGGCTGATGATGCAGCCCAGGTGCTTGCAGACGGCAGAATAGGCCACTACGCCCTCTGCAGCGTACTTACGGGTTTCCTCGTCGAGTTCGTCGGGGTTGAAACGACCTACTAATACGGTGTTCTTGGCCTCACCGCTCTTGACGATTTTGCTGCTGGGGTCCATGGGATAGGCCAGGATCGGGGCGGCGTTGGGCTTGAGGTCATCGAGGGTGATCACCTTCCCCTCGCCGCCACCCTGGGCGAAGACCAGCAAGTCTCCGGTCTTGGGGGGTTCTTTTTCCGGGGTGACCTCCTGCTTGGGGCGGAGGCTGGCTCCGACGTAGAAGGCCGAGACCAGCGACAGACCGATCCCGGTACCGATGGCCGCCTGCAACACCATCCGGCGGCGGGAAGAACGCAGTTTTGCTTCTCTTTCGTCCATGCTTTACCCTCTATCCTGATTGGGGCACCCGCTGCCTTACCAGGGCACCTCCGAGTGCTCGTCCTCGGTGACGGCTTCCTCGCGCTCGTAGAACTTCTTGTAGGTAGCCAGGAGCAGCGCGATCACCAGGGCCATGACCGCGAAGAGCCCGCCTTGCAGATGGGTGGGGTTGTGGCCGGTCTGGGCGCTGTAGATGAGCAAGCGCACGTAGAAGCCGCCCATGGCGGTGAGGAGCAGCACTAGGATGATGCCGGCCACCATAGGCGCGGTGCTGGGCTCGGGGAAGTGGCGGATGGGGCGCAGCTCTTCCCCCTCGAGCCAGTTGGACATGAGCCCCATGAAGCCGTACATGAACAGCACCGCGCCAAAAGCCATCAGCCCGATCTGGCCCACCGAGAGTTCTTCGGGGGTGTGCCCGGCCAGCCCCGCGATGTGCTGGCCGTTCAGGTAGCTCATCCAAAACAGCGCCACCGCGAAGAGGATGGCAAACCAGGGAATGACCGTGTCGTTGCGGTACATACGCTCCTCCTGGCCTCAGCGCGCGGCCTTGACCTCGGCTTCGCTGATCGCGCCATAGTCGTTGCCCCAGCTCACGCGCTCGTAGGTGAGCACGGCTGCGAGTTCGCGGTCGGAGAGCCGGGCGAAGGCGGGCATGGCGCCCCGGCCTTTGAGCACGGTGCTGATGTGGAAGGTCTTGTCCTTGATGTTCTGGTTGCCGGCGAGGGCCGGGAAAGTGCCGGGCATTCCCTTGCCGTCGGGCTGGTGGCAGCCGGCGCAGTTCTGGGCGTAGAGCCCCTCACCTTCCTTGGCCAAGGAAGCCGCGTCGGCAGCTTGAGGGGCCTCCCCGGCGGGCTTGCTCTCTCCGCCGGCGCCCACCCCGCCGAAGCTGTTGCCCCAGGAGTTGCGGATGTAGGTGGTTACTGCCGTCACGTCTTCCTCGGAGAGTTGGGACTGGGCGGGCATGTTGCCTCGGCCCTTGGTGATGACCGTGAGGATCATCTGGGCGTCCTTGAGGTTCTGATTTCCAGCCAGGGCCGGGCCGAAGCCCCCCTCGCCATTGGCCCCGTGGCAGCCCGCGCAGGCCGCGTAGATCGTTTTCCCTTTGGCCAAAAGGGCCTCGTCCACCGCTACGGCGCCCTCACCGCCGTGGGCCTCCGTCTGACCGGGGGGCGGGGCTACTTCCTCGATGATTTTCTGTGAGGAGGGGCCAAGGGCGAAGAAGCCCCAGATCCCACCCAGGATGAGCACTGCTGCCACCGTCAGGAGCGCGGTGGGGAAGCGCTGGGGCTGTACGGGGATGTCGGGGTCGCCTACCCGAAGGGCTACCTCGAGATCGCCGTGCACCTCTGCACCCTCGTCGAGGCCCTGCACCATCACGTCGGGCAGGTTGTTGACTTTGAAGGGGATGCGCTGCTCTTGCAGACCGCCCCCCTTGAAGTGTGTCACTACCCGGAACAGGTGCTCACCGTCGGGGAGCTGACGGGTGTCTAGCTTGAGCTTGAAGGGAGGCTGCCGCAGCACCTGGATAGGCTCGGCTGAATCGTTGAGATAGACCTCGATGCGTTCGATAGGCATGAATCAGTCCTCCTGGCCGTTCTCTCCTAATGGAGAGGTAACTGGGCACTGAGCACTAGCTTACCAAGAGCCGCGCCCAGGCACTACTCCAGTCCAGCTCAAAGTTAGGGGAGTCTCAGGGGTCAAATGTCCCTTGTCGAGGCTCTATAACGCGCATCGTCCTACCCTGAGCGCAGCAAATGCACGCTCTGCTCGACTCCTTCGAGGCCCCCGGTGACCTCGAGGGCGATGGTGCCTTTGAAATCCCGCAGTTTTTCCTTCACCCAGCTCCAGTTGACCCGCCCCAGGCCTACTGGCAGGTGGCTGTCCCGATCGCCCAGGTTGTCGTGCAGGTGCCAGTGGATCAGGCGGCCATTGAAGCGCTGGTGATAGGCCTCGGTCTGCCCTTCCTTGCCCTCCACCAGGGCGTGGCCCACGTCGAGGCAGAAGCCGTACTCGGGGTGAGCCTCGAGCACGTCGGCCAGCTCGTCGGTGCCCTGGAGCAGGTCGGAAGGGCTCAGAGCCAGATTCTCCAGAGCTACCGGGATGGGCAGGGGGGTCAGGGCCTGCAGCGCGGTGTCGAGGTGGCGGCGGGCCATCTCCAGGGCCAGCAGCTGCCGCACCGCCACCTTTCCGGTGTGCAGCACGCCGCAATAGGCCCCCAGGGTTTGGGCGAACTCCAGGCTGCGCCGCACGCGCTCGAGGGAGAGCTTGCCCACGTCGGGGATCAAGCTGGCCAGGTTGAGGTCCACGAAGGGCAGGTGGACGGTAAACTCCACCCCAGCGGCGCGGCCCATCTCCAGAAGCTGCCGGGCTGGAGGCAAGCGGGGGTCCATCTCGTGCAGGTCGTAGGGGATTTCCAGGAACAGGCCCAGCCGTGCGGCCAGCTCGAAGGCTTGTGGGTAGTCCAGTCCCGTAGTGGCGGTGCTGAAACCGAGTCTCATAAAGCTTCCCTTGACAGCCTTAGCCTACCGCGCCGGGTGCTCCGGATGCACGGGATCAGCCTGTCGTAACGGCTCCTCGGACTGGAGGGGAACACCGGCGCCTCGATCTCACCCTGCAATTGTCGTGTGTGCGGTGGGGACTCTTCCCAACCTGGGAAAAACTGGTATGCTTACGGCACGACACAACCTAGACCGCAGCGGAAATTGGCCCGTGGTTTCAATTCCGCCGGCGGCGTAACAGGGAGGCGTGCATGAAAGCGACCCGCAGGCAGGTTCTCAAGGCAGGATTAGCGGCTTCCACGGTATTTTCGCCCCTGGCGATCAGCCTGGCGCAGAGCCGACCGCTGAAGATGGCGGTGCTCTACCCCCTCACCGGGCCCTTCGCCTTCGCCGGGCAGGCGGGGCTCGAGGGCCTGCGCGACGCCACCGACTACTTCAACGAGGTGCGCGGCGGGGTGGGAGGGCGCAAGGTCGAACTGATCGTGGAGGACACCGGCTACGACGTGTCCAGGGGTACAGCAGCTTTCAACCGCATCATCTCGCGCGAGCGCGAAGACGAGCTGCTCTTCGTCTATGGCGACTCCACGGGTCTTTCCAAGGCCCTGGCTCCCGAGATCGCCCGGCTGCAACTGCCCTACACCGCGACCTCCTTCTCCACCGAGCTGGCCGATCCCAAGACCTACCCCACCATCTTCGTCTTCGGACCCACCTACAACGACATGATGGCCGCCCTCCTGCAGCAGATTCGCCGCACCAAGGGCAAGGCCAGGGTCGCGTTGGTCTACTCCAACTCGGAGTTTGGCAAAGACCCCATCCCCTACGTCAAGGAGCAGGCCCCCAAGCTAGGCATGGAGATCGTGGCCGAGGAGGTCACGCCGCTGGCGGTGCCCGACGCTACCGCGCTGGCGCTGAAGCTGCGCCAGGCCAACCCCGACTTCGTCATCTGCCACGGCTACGTGCTCACCGTCGAGCCGCTGCTGCTGAGGGCAGCGCGGGAGCAGGGCATGCAGGCTGTTTTCATGGGCACCTACTACTCCGCCGAGCTGGCCTTGATGCAGCGGGCGGGGGCCGCCGCCGACGGCTTCATCGTGGCTTACCACAACCCCTACTGGTACGACAACCTGGCCTCGGGCATTGATCAGCTCAAGAAGTTCCGCGCCAGCAAGGGAAAGGACAACAACTACAAGACCACCTACTACGTTGGAGCCTACACCTCCTGCTCGGCCATCTGGGAGGCCTATCGTCGCGCAGGGGCGGCGGGCAAGCTCAACCGCGCTGGGGTGGTGGAAAGCCTCAACAACATGGGCGATTGGGACACCGGTGGCCTCATCCGCTCGCTGCGCTTCGTCAACCACCGCCTGCCTTACACCAAGCTCTACCGGGCCAACGTCAAGACTGGTCGCTTCGATGCCATCACCGACTGGGTGACCCTGGGCTGATGGACCTGTCCCTTCTGCCGCAATTCCTCATCACCGGCCTGTCCACGGGGGCTCTGTATGCCCTGATCACGCTGGGCTTCGTGCTGGTCTACCGCGCGACCAGCGTGGTCAACTTCGCCATCGGTGAGTTCTTGCTGGTGGGGGCCTACTTGGTCTATACCTTCAACGTCGCCCCCTTCAACCTCCCGCTGCCCCTGGCGATGCTGGTGGCCCTGCCGGTGGCCTTCCTGTTCGGCTGGTTGATCGAGCGCGGCTTCGTGCGGCCCTTGCTGGGTCGCAACGTGGTGGCGGTGATCATGGCGACCATCGGGCTGGTGGCGACGCTGGACGGGGTGGCCCAACTGGTCTGGGGCGCCGATCAGAAGGCCTACAACGGCGAACTGCCGGGCCAGCCCATCGTCCTGGGCAGCCTGGTGCTCACCGCCCGCTCGATGTGGGGCATCGTGGTGGGGATCGGGGTGGCGCTGCTGCTCATCGCTCTGCTGCGCTACAGCCGCTATGGGGTGATGATCCGGGCGGTGTCGGAGAGCGAGACGGCAGCACTGGCGCTGGGCATCAACGCGCCGCGCATGGTGGGCATCGTTTGGGGGCTCTCGGCGGCCCTGGCCGCGCTGGGTGGGGTGCTGCTGGCTTCAGCCAGTGGACCGGGCTTCCACGTGATCGCGCTGGGGCTGATGGTTTTCCCGGTGGCCATCCTGGGCGGCATGGACTCGGTGCCGGGGGCGGTGATCGCCGGGCTGGCGCTGGGGGTGGTGCAAGCACTTTCGACGGGCTACCTCGAGGGCTCCCTCCCCGGCATCACCGAAGCCATCCCCTTCGTGATCGTGCTGCTGGTGCTGCTGCTGCGCCCCTACGGCCTCTTTGGCCAGAGCCGCATCGAGCGGGTTTAGGCGGAGGAGGCAGAAAGTGGCACTGACTGCGACCCGAAGGGCAGGCACAGGGGCCTGTTACACCCTGTTTCTGTTTTCGGCTATCGGCATCCTCATCTCCCTGCGTACGACGTAAGACCTAGCTATGGCCTCCCTTAACGTCGAAAACCTCAAAGTGGTCTACCGGGGCGTGATCCTCGCCCTCAATGGAGTCTCGCTGCGGGCCGAGCCTGGCGAGGCGGTGGGCTTACTGGGCCCCAATGGGGCGGGCAAGAGCACGCTGGTGCGGGCCATCGCCGGGTTGCTGCACCAGTACGAGGGCCGGGTCCTCGACGGCAAGATCACCTTGAACGGGCAGGACATCACCCACGCTTCGGCCCTCAAAGTGGCGGCGCTGGGGCTTACACCGATCCTCGAGGGCCGCCCCGTCTTCCGCTACCTCACCGTGCTGGAAAACCTTACCGCCGCTGCCCACAAGCTCTCCCCGGCGCGGGCCAGGGCCATCACTGAGGAGGTTTTCGCCCGCTTCCCCCGCCTCTATGAGCGGCGGCGCGAGCAGGCTGGTTACCTCTCGGGTGGAGAACAGCAGATGCTCCTGCTGGGCATGGCTCTGCTCACCGAGCCCAGGGTGTTGGTGGTGGATGAGCCCAGCCTGGGCCTGGCCCCCATACTGGTCGAGGAGGTCATGCGGGTGCTGGGTGAGCTGCGGCGAGAGAAGGGCCTGACCTTGATCCTGGTCGAGCAGAATGCCCGCGCCGCCTTCAGCCTGGTGGAGCGGGTGTACGTGCTCGAGCAGGGCCGGGTGGCCTTCGAGGGCAGCACCCAGGTCGCCCAGAGCGATGCCGACGTGATGGAGTTCTACCTTGGCGCCGGGGCTTCCGGCGGCTTCGCCGAGGCCAAGCGCTACCGCAGGAGGAAGAGGTGGGTGTGAGTATGGCGAAGGTCATACGTCGTACGTCCTACGTCCTACGCCAGTTCCAGAGCCCTGGGGCGCAAGCAGGCCAGCTTTCTGGCATACGACGCCCCTACAGGAGGGCTCCATGACCCCCATCCTCGAGGCCCACGACCTCTCCCTCTCCTTCCGGGGCGTACGGGCACTCAACGGGGTCAGCTTCGCGGTGAACCCAGGTGACTTCTTCGCGATCATCGGCCCCAACGGCGCGGGTAAGACCAGCCTGCTCAACGTGCTCTCGGGGCTCTACCGGCCCCAGCGGGGCAGGGTGCGCTTTCTGGGGGAGGACCTGAGCGGGGTTTCGCCCCAGGAGCGGGCGAGGCGGGGGCTGGGCCGGACTTTCCAGAACCTCGAGCTCTTCCGGGGCATGAGCGTGTTGGACAACGTCAAGCTGGGGGCCGAGCTGGCGGTGGGGGCCTATGGGGCCCTGACCCCCGATGCCCGCAAGGAGTGGGCCATCCGCCGCTGGGCCGAGGAGGTGCTGGACTACCTGCACCTCTCGCCCCTGCGCCACAAGCACGCCGGGGCGCTGCCCTACGGCCTGCAGAAGCGGGTGGAGGTCGCCCGCGCCCTGGCGGGCAAGCCCAAAGTGCTGCTGCTCGACGAGCCGATGGCCGGGCTCTCGCTGGAGGAGAAGCAGGACCTCGCCCGCTTCCTGCTGGATGCGCGGCGGGAATGGGGTGTGACGCTGGTGCTGGTCGAGCACGACCTCAAGGCGGTGCTCGAGCTCTCGACCGGCGTGCTGGTGATGTCGTATGGCGAAGTGCTCTACCTGGGCGAGCCCGGCGGGGTGCGGGACAACCCGCGGGTGACCGAGGCGTACCTGGGGAGGTCGGCCTAGATGAGGGGGACGCTGCTGGAGGCCCTGGCCCGCCGCGCTCAGGCCACGCCCAATCTTCCCGCGCATCGGGTCAAGCGCTACGGGGTGTGGGAGACCACCACCTGGGCGCAGTTCTGGGACAACGTGCAGCGCCTGGCCGGGGGGATGGCGCAATTGGGCCTGGAGAAGGGCGGGGTGCTGGCCCTTTTGGGGCACAACGCGCCGGAGTGGGTCAGCGCCGAGCTGGCCGCGCAGGCCCTGGGGGCCATGCCCATGGGCATCTACGCCGACGCCATGCCTGAGGAGGTGGCCTACTTCCTCGAGTTCACGGGTGCCCAGGGCATCGTGCTCTGTGACGAGGAACAGCTCGACAAGGTGCTGCCCCACCTGCACCGGCTGCGCTTCGTGGTGGTGTGGGAAGAGGCTGGGATGAGCCGCTACTGGAGCGAGAAGGTCCACCCCTACTCCCGCGTGATCGCGCAGGGCGAGACGCCCGAAGCTGGGCAGGCTGTGCGGGCGGCATTGGAGAAGATCGGCCCGGATACCGTGGCCCTGCTGGCTCCCACCTCGGGCACCACCGCCCGCAGCAAGCTGGCCATGCTGACCCACGCTCAGCTCGAGGCCGGCCACCACGCGGTGGACCACTCGCTCGAGCTGCGGGGCGGTGAATGGGTCTATAGCTACCTGCCCCTGCCCTGGATCGGCGAGCAGATGCTCTCGGTGGTGCAGGCGGTTCTGGGTGGGGTGGTGCTGCACTTCCCCGAAGACCCCTCCACCTCCATCCTCGACATCAAGGAGGTGCAGCCCGACTTCTACCTGGCCCCCCCGCGGCTGTGGGAGGAGGCCCTGGCCACCGTGCGCAGCCGCATGGAGGACGCCCACTGGCTCAAGAAGGCCGTCTACCGCTGGGGCATGGGGGTGCTGCTGAAGGCTGCCGGGCTCGAGTTCCGGGGCGAGCGGGTGGGCTTGGGGCTGGATCTGGCCCGCGCCATCGCCTACCCGCTGGTGGCCCGCCCCATCCGGGCGCGGCTGGGCCTGGCGGCTTGCCGGGTGGCGGTGACCGGGGGGGCGCCGCTGGGGCCGGAGGTCTTCACCTTCTACCGCGCGCTGGGCCTGGACATCCGCCAGTACTACGGCCAGTCGGAGACCGCCGCCAACACCTGCGCCCACCGCGCGGGCGACGCCCCGCCCGAGACCGTGGGCCGGCCTTTGGCCAACACCCAGGTGCGCATCAGCGAGGAAGGGGAGATCCAGGTCAAGGGGCCGCAGGTCTTCGCGGGCTACTTCGGCAACGAGGACGCCACCCGTGAGGCCTTCACCCCCGACGGCTGGTTCCGCACGGGCGACGCTGGCTTCTTCGACGAGCGCGGGCACCTGGTGATCCTGGGGCGACTGAAGGAGGTGGGAGCCCTCGCCAGCGGCACCCGCTTCTCGCCGCAGTTCCTCGAGAACCGCCTGAAGTACTCCCCCTACATCCGTGAGGTGGTCGTCATCGGCGACAGGCGCCCTTACGTCACTGCGCTCGTCGAACTCGACCCCGAGAACACCCAGAACTGGGCCCGCCGCCGGGGTCTGGCCTTCACCACCTACCAGAGCCTGGCCGCTCGTCCCGAGGTCTACCGCCTGATCTCCGAGGAGATCGCCCAGGCTTCGGCGGCGCTGCCCGAGGAACTGCGGGTGCGCCGCTTCGCCATATTGCCCAAGGAGCTTCACCCCGACGACGACGAGGTCACCCGCACCCGCAAGGTCAAGCGCAAGACCGTCGAGGAGCGCTACGCCGCGCTCATCGCCGCGCTCTACGAGGGCAAGGAGGAAGCCCGGCTCGAGCTGCCCATCCGCTACCTCGAGGGCGAGGGTAAGCTCGAGGCCGCTGTCTCCATTGCCGAGGTGGGGAGGTAGATATGCTCTTTCGACTCTCCCAAACCCTCACCGACCGCTACAGCCGCACCTTCGCCCGCACGGTGCGGGCCACCTACCGCCAGGACGAGGCCTACGCCAGCACCCCTCTGGGACGCTTGTGGCTATGGACCGCACTGGTGTTGCTGGTGATGCTGCCGCTCCTCCTGCCCCCTTACCCCATGTACGTGGTGGTGCTCATCGCCATCGCCTCCATCGGGGCGCTGGGGCTGCACCTGCTGGTGGGCGGGGCTGGCCAGATTTCACTGGGCCACGCCGCCTTCCTGGGCATCGGAGCCTACACCGCTTCGCACCTGGCCGGGCCCCTGGCGGCGGTGGGCATCCTGCTGGGCGGGGTGCTGGCGGGCCTGATCGGCATCGTGCTGGGCCTGCCCTCGCTGCGCATCAAAGGCACCTACTTGGCCATTGCCACCCTGGCCCTGCAATTCCTGGCCGATTACGTCTTCAAGCGCTGGGAGGCGGTCACGGGCGGCATTCGCGGTCGCACCCTGCCCCCGGCTGAGTTCCTGGGCATCTCGATGCCCAACGCCGATGCGCTGTGGTATTTGGTGCTGCTCTTCGCCATCCCGCTGTTCTTCTACGCCAAGCGCCTGCTCTCGAGCCGTGCGGGACGCCTGTGGTACGCCGTGCGCGACAACGACCTCTCGGCCCGGCTCTCGGGCGTGGACCTCACCCGCGCCAAGCTCACCGCTTTCGCCATCTCGGCCTTTTATGCCGGTATCGCCGGGGGGCTTCTGGCCAACCTCTACAAATCCATCACCCCGGACAACTTCGTGCTCACCTTCAGCATCCAGTACCTGGCCATGGTGATCGTGGGGGGAGCCGGGACCGTGCTGGGCGCGGTGCTTGGAGCAACCTTCATCGTGCTGATCCCCGAGGTCCTCAACGCTATCGTGGGGGCCTTCGGGCCACAGTTCGCTCCTTCCTTCGCGGCCTGGCGCAACGTGGTCTTCGGGGCGCTGATCTTGCTGTTTTTGATCCTCGAGCCCCTGGGTCTGGTGGGCCTGTGGGGCCGCATTCGTGACTACTTCCGCACCTGGCCGCTGCCGTACTAATAGAGCGCCTGTCCTCCAGCCTCCCCCTTCGGAGGAGGTCTCGTTCATCCGCTGTAGGCTCGACTATCGAGCATCGACAGCCTCAAGTCGCCGCCTGAGCTGTTGGGTGAAGGCCACCACCCACAACCCCCCCACCCCCAGCAAAGCAGCTAGGTCGCTCCAGAGCAGGCCACGCCCGAAGGAGGGGATCACCGTCCAGGTGTGGTCCACCAGCCGGAAGGCCACGATCCACGCGGCCACGTAGAAGAGCACGCGGGGATCGCGCTTGGGGGGGTTGGTGAGGAGGGCTAGGAAGGGCAGGAGGAACTGGCCCAGCAGTAGCACGGCGGCCACTCCACCCCACAAACCTTCGCTGCGGGGCACGTAGTACTCGACCTCGTGGGGAAAGTTGGCACCCCAGACGATGATGAAGGTGGTCAGGGCCAGGTAGATCCAGATGATGCTGAAAGCCAGCATCAAGTTGGCCTGGTTCTGCAGGTTCTTGCGGATCAGGAAAGCCGCCACCGCCGGGGTGCGGGTGGCCAGCATCGCCGCGAAGGCCAGACCGCCTAGGGTGTGGCCCACCGCGAAGAGCGCGCCGTAGGAGGCGGAATAGAAGTGGGGTTCCAGCCCCATCAAGAGGTCGAAGGCCCCGAAGGTGGTCACCACGACGAAAAGGGCCAGGCCCCAGGCTGCGGTCTCGGTGCGCTTTTGCACCAGGGCCGCTTCGGCGGTGCGCCCCCAGCCCACCAGCCGCCCGGCCACGAAGCTCCAAAACAGGAAGTAGGCCGCCACGCGCACTGTGTAGAAGAGGGGGTTGTTGTAAGGCTGGCGGTGTTGCAGCAGGGGATCGGCAGCTACCTTCTCAGGCTGCGCCCAGGGGTAGAGTTCGGGCAGGGTGATCAGGATGGGGAGGAACAGCACGGCCAGGTAGGGCAGGGTCAGAACGGAGGCCTCGAGGAAGGGCTGCAATGCCTGTCCCCAATGGCTTTTCGTCAGGTGGTGCAGCAACAGCACCGAAAGCGTGCCCAGGGTGAGGGCCAGGAAGAAGCTGTAGCCGTAGAGATAGGACTGGGCTGCTCCAGGCACGCCCAGAAAGTAGCTCACCAACAGAGCCAGCAGACCCAGCGCCCCCAGGCCCAGGCCCAGGCGCTCAGCCATAGAGCCACGTCTAGCGGTTCGTTGCACGCGTACCTCCTGGGCACTGCGCCCCTTGCTCCTGCAAGCAATCTTTGATGTAGGCCGCCGCTGCCCAGCGGTCGGCCTCGGGGATGCGCGAGGCGTAACTCATCATCCGGCCAAAGCCGTTGGTGGCCGCCAGGAAGAAGTAGCCGGGCGGGCTTTGCTTGAGGCGCTCCTGTAGGAGGGAGGGGGGTTGGGGGAAGCCGCGCTGCACCACCACCCCGTCACCCTCACCCCTGAGGCCGTGACAGACCGCGCAGAAGCTCTCGTAGACCGCTTTCCCTCGAGCTAGGTCCACCGGGATAGGCACCTGGGTCAGGAGCCCCTGCGGACCCAAGCCACTGCTGTAACCGGGGGTGGGCTCGAGGCTCCCTCGAGCCACGGTGCCCGCCGGTGGCGTGCGCCCGGTGGCCCCGTCGGCAAAGACCTCGCTCTGGGAGAAAGCCTTGCCCTTGGGCTGCTCCCACATCCAGCCGCAACCACCGAGCAGGAAGAGAGAGGCGCAAAACGCAAAACGCAAGACGTGAGACGCTAAACGCCAGGGGTCGTGCATTGTACGCAAGACGCCGACCCGACTCTCAAGCATGGATGGGCGTTTGGCATTTGGCGTTGGACGTTGGATGTTCAATCCCGCACCTCCTCTACCGCTGCCCCGAGTTCCTCCAGGAAGCGCCGGGTCTGGGCCAGGTCGAACTGGGGGTCGCGGGCTTCCACCACCAGCACGAAGCGGTCCACCAGCGCCCGCCGGTATCCCGGTGTGCGGGTCACTGGGTGGTACGACAGCGGCAGGCCGTTGAGGGCCAGAAGGGTCACGAAGAGGCCTAGGGTGATGGTCAGGATGGTCAACTCGAAGGTAATGGGGATGTAGGCCGGCCAGGCCAGCAGGGGCTTTCCGCCAATGTTGAGCGGGTAGGCCGCGACCTGCACCCACGCTTGCAGGGCAAAGCCGCCAATGGCCCCGATGGCGCCCAGAGTGAAGGCGATCCAAGGGATGCGCTCGTCGCGCGTGCCCAGAGCGTCCACCAGCCCCTCCACCGGGAAGGGGGTGTAGGCCTCGAGGTAGCGGTAGCCCGCTGCACGCGCCTTGGGTACCGCGTCCAGGAGGTCCTCAGGAGTCTCGAAATGTGCCGCCAGGCCATGGAGCATGGTTCACCTCGGGGTGTGGGGGTCCTGCCCGTCCCGATAGGGGATCGTTCCCCCCTCCTTTTCGTGGCGGTGGAAACGCAGCTTGTGCAACAGGTGCAGCATCTCGGCCACCGCGATGGGCGGGAAGAAGCGGATGAAGAGGGCGATGCCGAAGAGGAAGAAACCCAGCGTGCCCAGGTAGAGGCTCCAGTCCACCCAGGTGGGGTGGTAGAGGTGGGCGCTGGAGGGCAGGTAGTCGCGCGAGAGGCTGATGATCACGATCACGAAGCGCTCGAGCCACATGCCCACGTTGGCTACGATCGAAACGATAAAAAGCACCCAAAGGTTGTGCCGGAAGCGGGGGAACCACATGAGCTGGAGAACCCCCACGTTGATGAACATCATCGCCCAGTAGTACGGGGCGTAAGGGCCTGAGAAGCGCCATAGCTGCTGCCTGATCTCGAAGGGCTCGCCCGAATACCAGGCGATGAAGATCTCCAGCAGGTAGATGTAGGCCACCCCCAGCCCGCTGGCCAGCATCACCTTGGCCATCCAGTCCAGGTGTCGGTTGGTGACCACGTCCTCGAGGCGGTACCACTTGCGCAGGGGGATGATCAGCGTCAGGGCCATGGCAAAGCCGGAGTAGATGGCTCCCGAGGCGAAGAAGGGCGGGAAGACGGTGATGTGCCAGCCGGGGATCACCCCATAGGCGAAGTCCAGGCTCACCACCGAGTGCACCGAGATCACCACCGGGGTTGCCAGGCCCGCCAGCAGCACGTAGGCCGCCCGGTAGCGGTGCCAGTGGGTGGCGCTGCCGGTCCAGCCCAGGGAGAGCACCCCGTAGAGAATGCGGGTGAAACGGCTCTGGGCGCGCTCGCGCAACAGGGCCAAGTCGGGGATTAGGCCCAGGTAGAGGAAGAGCGTGGAGATGGTGAGGTAGGTCATGATGGCCAGCACGTCCCAGGTCAGGGGGCTCTTGAACTGGGGCCAGATGCCCAGGCTGTTGGGGTAGGGGAAGATCCAGTACATGTTCTGGGCCCGGCCCATGTGGATCAGGGGGTAGAGGGCCGCGCACAGCACCGCGAAGAGCGTCATGACCTCGGTGAGGCGATTGAGCGAGTCGCGCCAGTCCTGGCGCATCAGTACCAGGATGGCCGAGATCAGGGTGCCGGCGTGGCCGATACCGATCCACCACACGAAGTGCACGATGTCAAAACCCCAGCCCACCGGGATGTTGATGCCCCAGGTGCCCAGACCCCGGATGAAGGTCACCAGGATGGCGTAGAGCAGGAGCGCCGCCCCCAGCCCCCCGATGAGAAAGACCGGCCACCAGGCCCTAGGCGGCGGCTTCTCCACCACCGCCGCGAGTTTGTTGGAGAGGGTCTCGTAGGTGTGCTCGCCCTGGATGAGGGCGCTATCGCCAGCGGCGGGTTTATGTTCCATGCTCGCCCTCCGTGGGGAGTTCGGGGTTGGGGTTGAGCACCCGGCCCAGATAGGTGGTGCGCGGGCGGGTGTTGAGTTCCTCCAGCAAGACGAAATGCCGGGGCTCCTGGCGCAGGGCGGCGACCCGGCTGCCTTCGGCTTCCAGGTCGCCGAAGACGATGGCCTGGGCCGGGCAGGCCTGCTGGCAGGCCGTCTTGACCTCGCCATCGGCCAGGGGCCGGCCCTCTTTGGAAGCCTGGATGCGGGCCGCCTCGATGCGCTGCACGCAGTAGGTGCATTTCTCCATGACCCCGCGGCTCCTGACGGTGACCTCGGGGTTCATGAGGAGGGAGAGCGGGCTCTGGTGGGCCGCTTCGGGGTCTCCATGGCCGATGAAGCTCTCGGCGTAGGGGTAGAAGTTGAAGCGGCGCACCTTGTAGGGGCAGTTGTTGGAGCAGTACTTGGTGCCCACGCAGCGGTTGTAGACCTGCAGGTTGAGGCCCTCGCCGGAGTGGGTGGTGGCTGCCACCGGGCAGACCGGCTCGCACGGAGCCTTCTCGCAGTGCATGCAGGGCACCGGCTGGTGGTGGACCCGCACAGCCTCGGCGGAGCCTTCGTAGTAGCGGTCAATGCGGATCCAGTGCATCTCCCGACCCACCAGTACCTCTTCCTTGCCCACTACGGGGATGTTGTTCTCGGCCTGGCAGGCCAGCACGCAGGCATTGCAGCCGGTACACAAGGAGGTGTCGATCACCATGGCCCAGGCGTGGGGGGTGGAGGGCCACTCGGGGTAGAGGGTGGGGGCGAGATGCTCCTGGTGCTTGGCGTGGGTCTTGTACTCCTCGAGCTTCTCCACCCGCAAGAGCTCGAGGCCCTCGAGGGTGAAGTGGTTCTGGGTGGAAGCCAGCGGGTAGCGCCTGCCCGTGCGGGCGACCTGGACCCCGGCGGCGAACCAGGGGGCCTGGGAAGTGCGCAGGGCATAGGCATTCACGCCCACCCCGCTGCCCAGACGACCGGCCCGCTCGCGCCCGTGCCCCAGGTAGAGCGTGAGGGTTCCGTCGGGATGGCCGGGAACCACCCAGGCCGCCGCCTCCAGCCGGCGCTCGCCCAGGGTGAGGGCCAAGACTGGGCGCTCGGGGTTCCCCTGCCGCTCGGCCATTTGAACCTCCTCCAGGATGCCCAGTTCCTCTGCCGTCTTGGGCGACAGCAGCAGGGCGTTGTCCCAGGTCAGGTGGGTCATGGGCTTGGGGGCCTCCTGCAGCCAGGCGTTGGGGGCGTGGCGACCGTCGTGGAGCATAGGATCGGGCAGGAAGGCGATCTCGAGGCCCTCCCTGGCCTCATAGGGGGGCAGCGCCGCCTGCCAGCCGGCCCTAGGCGTCAAGGAGAGCGGCGCAGGAGCCGAGCCCTCGACAACCCCGTCGTGGACTGCCTTGCGCCAGCGACCTTCGAAGCCCGCCGCGCCCCACTGCCCTTGCCAGTGCTCGCGCAGCAGGTCGTAGCCGCTCCTGACCTCGCCAAAGGCCGCCGACAGCACCTCGAGAGCGCTTTTCCCCCCGTACAAAGGCTCGATCAGGGGCTGGACCAGGCTCACCGTGCCGTCGTGGGCGCGGGCGTCGCCCCAGGCCTCGAGGAAGTGGGCCTCCGGTAGGTGCCACCGCACCTGGACTGCGGTCTCGTCGGCGTGGAGTGCGAGTTGAGCGCTGAAGGGCACCTGCTCCAGCAACCCGGCGAAGCCCAGGTCGGCAGGGGCGGTGTAGGCCGGGTTGCCCCCCAGGATCAGCAGGGCCTCCACCTGTCCGGCCCGCATCTCCTCGGCCAGGGTTTGCAGGCCCTGGACTTGCGGGGGATTGGACTCGAGGGGAGGCAGGTAATCCACCGTGCGCCCCACGTTGCCCAGCGCCACGTTCATGGCATGGGCCAGGGCGTGCACCACCGGGGGCTGCTGGGGCCCGGCCAGCACCAGGCTGGCCCCGCGTTGCGCCCGCAGGTCGGCGGCCACCGCCTGCACCCAGTTTGCCTGCTGCGGCAACAGCGCTTCGCCCGGCATCACCCCCAGCGCCACCGCCAGGTCGCGGGTCAGTGCCTCGATCTGGCTGGGCCGGAGGGCCAGGCGGTGATCGGCGGCGCTTCCGGTCACGCTCACCGTGGACTCGGCCACGTAGAGCCGGTTCATCTCGGTGCGGCCCCCTACCAGCCGCCGCCCCTCGGCGAAGGCCCGCTGGTAGGCCACGCTGCCCGGCCAGGCGTGCAGGAAGTCGGCGTCCAGGGCCACGATGACCCTGGCCTTCTCCAGGCGGTAGACCGGCCAGGCCGCCCGCCCGAAGAGCTGCTGGGTGCCGGCGTAGAGCTGCTCGAAGCTCACCGGTTCGTAGCTCACCCACCTGGCCTCGGGGTAGCGGGCCATCAAGCGCCTGAGGGCAGCCTCGAGGCTGGGCGAGGTCACGCTCTCGGTGAGGATGCGCAGGCCCCGGCCCCGACTGGCCTGCTGCCGGCGCAACTCGGCGCGGAAGGCGCTGAAGAAAGCCGCCCAGGTGCTCGGCTGCCCGGCGTTTTGCACCTCCTTCGAGCGGTCGGGGTCGTAGAGGCTGAGCAAAGCGGCCTGGGCGAAGGCGTCGGTAGCGCCCAGGCTCGAGGGGTGCGTGGGGTTGCCCTCGAGCTTGACCGGGCGGCCCTGGTAGCTCTTGGCCAGGAGCCCCTGGGCGAAGCCGCCCTGGACGAAGGCGGTGGCGTAGAAGGCCACCCCGCCCTCCACCACCCCCGGCGGCTGCTTGACGTAGGGCACCGCCTTGCGCCTGGAGATGGGGGTGCAGGCGGTGAGCCCCCCCAGGGCTAGCGAAGCCGCCATTAGCTGCAAAAAGCGCCGCCGGTCCACTTCGGGCAGGCCCCAGACCCGCCAGGGGAACTCATCGGCGAGCTTCTGCTGGAACTCGGGGCTCCCGGTCAACTCCTCCAGGCTGCGCCAGAAAGCCCTGCCCCGCTTGCCCTCGAGCTTACCCTTGAGCACGTCGAACTCGCGCATTCTCCCCCCTAGCGGTGACAGACTGAGCAGTCCGTCAGGTTGGCCTGGTTCACGCCGTGGGCTTCCACCAGCCTGCGCCCCAGCTCTAGTTGTTCAGCAGGAGGCTGGTAGTTCATGTTGAAGACCTCCTCCCTGGGCCTCAGGTACTTCTCGGGTGCTTGGTGGCAGTCCAGGCAGAATCGCATCTCAAAGGACTTAGCCTGGTACAGCACCGGCATCTGGTGGACCGGCCCGTGACAGGTGGCGCAGCCTACCCCCTTGGCTACGTGAATCGAGTGGTTGAAATAGACGAAATCGGGCACCTCCACCACCCGGTTCCACTCCAGCGGCGTGCCCTTCTCCCAGCTCTCGCGCACCGGGGCCAGGAGGGGGCTTTGCGCCCTGACCTGGGAGTGGCAGGTCATGCAGGTCTCCGTCGGCGGCAGACCGGCGTAGCTGGCCCGCTCGACCGCAGCATGGCAATAGCGGCAGCTGATGCCCATCTCGCCGGCGTGCAGAGCGTGGCTGAAGGGTACCGGCTGGGGGATGGGCTTCCCGGCCCGCTGGTCAAACCCCCCCACCGCTACCCCGGAGAAGACCACCAGGAGCACGACGGCGACGGTCGCCAGGCCCCCATAGAAGAGCACCTTGACCCACAGGTTGCGCGCGCGCATTCTCGGCACGGCCAAAACCTCCTGTCGTGGAGCCGATTCACTGCTTTACACTGCATTAGAACAAGCAGTAACTATTCGCATATAGGGACATTTGTCCCGACCTCTACCAGGACAGAAGAAAGCAAGCCCTAGATAGCCTGGAACCCTTTTGCCTAATCCAAGCTTCGAATCTCATTTGATCGAAAATGCTGAGGTGGATTATGATTTAGACAAAATAAGGGGGCAGTGATGAGACCACGGCTGGACCTGATCGGATTGGTGGTACGGGATATGGGAGCCTCATGCCGGGGCCTACCTCTGCGAGAGTCCATCAGCGGTGGACGCGCTCTACTGCGGGTCAGAGATCCTGACGGCCACACCGTAGACCTGTTCGCCCCACCCTGAGATCAGTAAGCTCAGGACATGGGCTACCGTCACGTCTACCTCGAGGGCGTAAGCCTCCAGGAAGTGCGTGATGTCCTGGGGGAGCGCGAGGCACGACTTAGCGGGACAACCGGTCAGGTCATCGTGGTGCTCGAGCCCCCTACCCTCGAGAGCTACTACGCCCAGCAGGACGAAATCGCCCCCCTCGCGGCGGAACTCTCTGGCAAATTGAATACCCTCGCCTTCGCGGTGCTGAACCTCGAGGAGGAACTGCTTTTGTTTTGGGCCTACGATCGGGGTGAGCAGATCTTTGCCTACGACTCCAACCCCATGTACCTAGGCTGCCCGGTCTGCTCGTACGTGAGCGAGACAGTGGGGCCTGAGGCGGGGGATATCGAAAAACTGGCCCAGTTGTTCGGGCATCCGGAAAAGGCCAGGGCGCTCAAGTCCTGGGTAGGACGCAAGCGCGGGATGGGGTTCTTGCGCGAGAGCCAGCGCCACGCCGAGATCGCCCGGCTGCTGGGGTTGCCCGGCCCTTCCCTCGAGCCCGCCTTCTAAGCAACTGTAGTGTGCTTATCCCTCACCACGGGCTGTAAAAAAGCAGCCTGAGTTTCTCTCAGGTTCTCTTCATCGGCTACACTGGGGGTACCTCGGACTACTTTCCGGGGAAATCTGGACCAATTAGGAGGAACGCACCCAAGTTGTTGGCCGCGTCGCCATCTCGACGCATCAACCGGCGCTATAAGCGCGAAATTCGACGAACTGCCACCATGCCGTATGCCACGGCACGATGGAGCGACTAAGTCGGCAGGGTGATGCCCGAGCATCCACAACAATTCTCGGGAGAAAGGTCAGAAGCAGTGTAGAAAAAGGTGTTCGCATGATGACGCTCGTGATTGGAGCTGGCATCGCGGGTTTGGCCGCAGCCCAAGACCTCACGGCAGCAGGACACAAGGTTCGAATCCTTGAAGCCAGAAACCGCGTCGGAGGACGCATCCACACCGACCGCAACTTCGCGGAGGTGCCCGTCGAACTCGGGGCCGAGTTCGTCCATACCAGTGTGGTTCCCACCTGGGAAATCCTAAAACAAGCCAAAATCAAAACCCATTACATCAACCAGCAGAGCGATCTATGGATCCGCCTGCCGGACGGCACCCTCCGCACGGTGGGCGAGGAGGTCAGTTTTTCCGGTGTGCCGCTGGGCTGGCCCGAGGCGCAGGGCGAGGAGTCGGTGGCGGCGTACCTAAAGCGTCTGGGGCTCGAGGTGCACCGGACCCCCTACAAGCTCCAGGAGTACATCTCCGACTACGGGGATCCGGACAACCTTTCGGCGCGGGCCGCGCTCGAGTTCATGCTCGACCCCACCTCGGAGGAGGGGGACTACCGTCCACTTCCAGGCTATGACCGCGTGGTTCAGGTTCTGGCCGAGGGGTTGGACATCGAGCTGGGGGCGGTGGTGGACACCATCGCCTGGGGCGGCCCCGGCGTGACCGTGATCCTGGCCGATGGCCGGGCCTACAGCGCCGACCAAGTAGTGATCACCCTCCCGGTGGGAGTGCTCAAGGCGGGCAGAGTGCGCTTCGTGCCCGAACTGCCCCAGTGGAAGCTCTCGGCCATCCGGCGGCTGGGCGTGGCCACGGTGCTCAAGCTGATCTACCGCTTCGATGGGCCCATCTTGCCCAAGGGGATCAACGGGCTGTATGTCTGCGGAGGCCTGCCCGACGAGTGGTGGTCGAGTTCAAAGGGACAGCGCTATGGTGGCGAGGTCATGACCGCTTTCGCCGCGGGCGAGAAGGCCCGGCAACTGCTCGAGTTGGGGCAGGAGCGGGCGCTGGCCGTGGGCCTGGCGACCCTGCGCGAGGCCCTGGGCCGTCCTGACCTCACCCCCTCGGCCCAGACCTGGAGCCACTGGCAGGACGACCCCCACACCCTGGGCGCATACAGCATGGCGGTGGTGGGCGCCACTGATGCCCGCGCCATCCTGGCTCGCCCCGTCGAGCACAAGCTGTTCTGGGCCGGGGAGGGCACCGCCTCCAACGCCTGGGCCGGAACCGTCCACGGAGCCTTGCAAAGCGGAAAGCGGGTCGCCGCCGAAGTCCTGAGCACGCGCAAGCAGACCCTGGCCCTGTCGGATCTGTCGCAGCCGGCGGCTCAGGCGCTTTAAGTCCCCCACGGGAAGCTTCGCGTTTTGAATTGGTTCGATATGGACCAATTTTCCCCTCACTGCGCCAACGAACGCTTCCCCTGGGGCCCTAGATGAGGGAAAATCAAGCGAGGGCACTTAGAAAAAAGTGGGGGTGTGGGGGAGAATAACTTCCCCACACCCCCTTTCGCCAACCCCACCTCAAACGCCATACGCAAGGCACTTCCCACTCGCCCTGGACCCGGCATATGGTTTGAGCCTTCGTTAACTCTGCCCTGCTCGAGCCCGCCGCCTGGCTAGATTGAAGGATATGTACAGGTGGATCTGGCCGATGTTGCTGGCAGCACTTGCGGGCTGTGGTGAGATGGGCGTGCCCGGCGGCGGAGGTGACGGTGGGGGAGAGTCCAACGCCTTCACCATGACTTGCACGCCCAACCCTTTTTACGTGCCCAAGGGTGGTCAGGCCACCCTGACTGTGACCGTCGGGAACCTCGAAGGGAAGGTGGCCAAGGTGCAGTTGACCTTTGGGGATAACACTATAGGCGTCAATAGCATTCCCAAGACCCAAATCGTTGAAGGAGCAGGGAGTGCCCAGTTCATCATCTCCGTTGAGAGCGACGTTGTTGGAAATCCTTACTTTTACATCTACGCTGTGGGCATGGACAGCGAAAACCGCACCTCGGGAATGCCTCAGACGGACTGTAAGGTTCAGTGGAGCTACTGATCGAATATAGCGACAGAAAAAGGGGCGGGCGTTGGCCCTGCCCCTTCGTTTTGTGGGTGTCCGCGAATTTGGTTTGGGTGATCGGGTCAGATGGAGCTATCGATCATCGACCATCAATGGCCTTAGTTGATGGAGCCGATGCTCCCCTCGAGTTCGACGTTGGTGTTGTGCCCGTTGCGCACGTAGAGGCCCCGCCAGGCGTCTTTGGTGGTGAAGTGGCCCTCGAGGCTGAGGGAGAGGCCCGGCTTGACGTACTGCCGCACGGCACCGGGATCGCTGGGGCTCAGGCCGGGGTTGAGGCCATAGACGTCGGTGTAGAAGTAGCCGTCCTTCTTGCCGTCGGAGAGGTCGAGCGACTCGACGTAAGCCACCTTTAGGCTGCGAACGCTCAGGGTGCGCTGGGTGGAGGAACTGCTATTGGCGATCAATCTACTGCACTTGTAGTCGTTGCAACTGGTAGCGGGGTTCTGGATGTCCAGCCCGATGACTCGGTCGTCGCACTCCATGCCCAGGCTCTCGTTGCAGCCGCCGTCCCACTGCTCGTAGCCGCCGTTGCCGTCGCTAGCCACCCGGATGCGCTTGGAGGCCGTGGTCTCCTGGGCGATCTTGGCTTGATCGGGGCAGGCGTCGGGGGTGATGAACTGCTCGGAGTCGTCGTTCTCGCGCGAGAAGCCAAAGTCGCCTTTGTAGCCGAGTTCCAAGAGCAACTGTCCCGTGCGCAGGTCGGTGGCGGCCAAGGTGACGGTGTGGAGGCGGGCGCATACCCGCTGGTTGGTGCTGGTTTCAGAGTGGAGGTTGATGTACCAGCCGATCTGCTTGGCCTCGTCCTTGATCACGAAGCCTTTGAACCCCTCGCCACGCTCAGGCTGATTCTGGTTTTTGAGCGCCACGTAGGTGAAGGCGGCCTTGTAGCCGATGAGGCCGGGGTCGGAGTTGTGCTCGTGGCGGTAGTAGCACCAGTAGATAGGGTCGATCTGGGGGTGCCAGCCCTGGAACTCGTTGCCGTCGGGGCCTACTACGCGCCAGGCGTTGTGAACCCAGGAGGGGCAATCGGTGTTGGGCTGGGGCCTCTCGCTGATGCCGGACGGCAGCGCGGGCTCGCCGGAGGGCTTTCCGCCCACTTCGGCCAGCAACACGGTGTATTTGCCGTTGTTCTTGCCGGGGCTGCCCAGGGCGATCTCGCCTTTACCGAAGTCCTTGACGAAGGCGGTGAGGCCCTCGGGCAGCGCTACCCGCTCCCAGCCGATGAGCCACAGTGGCACCGGGTCGATCTTCCAGACCACCGCCACTCGTGCATCGCGGTTGAGGAACAGGCGCAGCCAATCGGCACGCTCGCTCTCGGAGGTGGGGACGGCGAGCTCGTCCCAGCCCTCGAAGCCCTTGAACGTCGACTGTCGGGGCTTGTAGCGCACGCCGCCGTAGCCCGCCTCGAGGCTCACCGAGCCGTCGTCTTCCCTGTGCTCGCTCACGTGGTAATAGCGGGCCAGCAGGGTGGGCGGGATGCCGTACTGAGCGGTCAGCGGATGCACCACGCTGCCTCTGTCCACGGCCGGCGGCCTCTCGTTGCTGCCAAAGCCGCCGGTACATGCTGCCAGGAGCAGCAGGCTGACTGCCAGAATCAGGCGCATGCGCTTGCTCATCACTCCCCCTTACGCTCAGTCCGAACGTAGCACAGGGCCTTTGGGATGCGGCTTGAGGCATCCTTAATCGGGGCGTTCATGGTGGCGGAGCGCAATCCTGCATCGCAGGCGAAAAAGGTCTCATGGACGGTTTACCTCCGCTATCCCCGGTTTAGGCTCCGGAGCCAGGGGTATGACGAGAGTGAAAATTGAGCCAGCTCTCCAATCTCTAATCCCCAACCTCAGATGAGCCTGGCCCATACGCTTTTGAAGCCGCCTTCCACCGGCCTGCTGGGTGACCTCCGCCGGATGGTGGATGCTGGGCTAAATGACCCGGCCTCGAGCCCTCGCACCCCTACCCTAAAAGAGCATGGACTGGAAATTCAGCGACAGCCTCCCCTCAGTCCCTAACGGCAAACTGGCCTGGCTGGCCGTGGCCTTTTCCCTTGCGGCCTTCGCCCTGACCTGCCTGGCGGCCCTCTAGCCACCCTACGAACCCGCCCCGACCCGCTACAGGGTCGGGGTTTATTTATGAGGGCAAAAGGATATGCTTGGGGGCGTGATGAGCGAACGCCTGTGGTGGCAGACTGCGGTGATCTACCAGATTTATCCCCGTAGCTTTCAGGATTCCAACGCCGACGGCATCGGCGACCTCGAGGGCATCCGCCGCCGGTTGGGCTACCTGCGCGACCTGGGGGTAGATGCCGTGTGGCTCTCGCCCTTCTACAAGTCGCCCATGAAGGACTTCGGCTACGACGTGGCCGACTATTGCGACGTAGACTCCATCTTTGGCACCCTGGCCGACTTCGACCGCCTCTTGGAGGAAGCCCACCGGCTGGGGTTGAAGCTGATCATCGACTTCGTGCCCAACCACACCTCCGACCAGCACCCCTGGTTCGTAGAGTCGCGCTCAGGGCTCGACAACCCCAAGCGCGACTGGTACGTCTGGCGTGACCCCGCTCCCGATGGCGGCCCCCCCAACAACTGGATGGCCTACTTCGGCGGCCCGGCCTGGACCTTCGATCAGAAGACCGGCCAGTACTACCTGCACCAGTTCCTCCCCGAGCAGCCCGACCTCAACTGGCGCAACCCCGAGGTGCGCCAGGCCGTTTACGAGGCCATGCGCTTCTGGCTGCGACGCGGCGTAGATGGCTTCCGCGTGGACGTGATGTGGCTGCTGGTCGAAGACGCGGAGTTTCGTGACGAGCCTGAGAACCCCGCCTGGAAGGAAGGGGAGTGGGACCGGGGACGGCATATCCACATCTACATGGAAGACCAGCCCGAAACCCGCGAGATCGTGCAGGAGATGCGGGCGGTGCTCGAGGAGTTCAGCACGCCGGGCAAGGAACGCATGATGGTGGGGGAAATTTACCTGCCCTACGAGCAGCTCATGCCCTACTACGGCACCGCCGAGCGCCCCGGCTGCCACCTACCCTTCAACTTTCACCTCATCTTCCGGGGCATGAACCACTGGACCGCCGAAAACATCCGTCACATCGTCGAGGAGTACGAGGCCAGCCTTCCGGAGTGGGCCACGCCTAACTGGGTGCTGGGCAACCACGACCAACACCGCCTGGCCAGTCGCATCGGCCACGCCCAGGCCCGTGTGGCGGCCATGATGCTCTTCAGCCTGCGCGGCTCGCCCACCTGGTACTACGGTGACGAGATCGGCATGGTCGATGGGGTGATCCCGCCCGAGAAGGTGCAGGACCCCGCGGCCTTGCGGCAGCGCAACGTTCGCGGGGAGCAGGGGCTCGATCCAGGCCGCGACCCCGAGCGCACCCCCATGCAGTGGACCCCTCACGCCTACGCCGGGTTCAGTACTGTCGAGCCCTGGCTTCCCATAAACCCCGATTACCCAGAGCGCAACGTCGAGGCTCAGGACGCCGACAGCATGTCCATGCTGACGCTGGTGCGCACCCTGCTGGTGGTGCGGCGCGAGACGGCGGCCTTGCTCGAGGGCGACTACAAGACCTACAAGAGCCCCGAGGGTGTGTTCGCTTACCTGCGTGGGGGCGAGGTGCTCGTGGCCCTCAACTTCACTTCCGAGCCCAAACAACTCTCGGTCCCTGCGGGTGAAATCCTCGTCTCGACCCACCTCGACCGCTACGAGCCGGTGAGCGGGGTGCTCGAGCTGCGCCCCGATGAGGGCGTGATCGTGAAGCTGAAGTGAAGCGGTCAGCTTGTGGCTAGCGGCTAGTGGCTCATGGCGTGTAGTCCGGGAGTCCCGCCCCCACCCTCCCCGTGCGCGGGGAGGGTGTATCCCCCCTGGCCCCCCTTGTTAAGGGGGTAAGGAAAGGGCGTCTCGCGTCTTGCGTTTAGCGTTTGGCGTTCGGCTATCGACCCTCGCCGTACAATGACCCCCGTATGACTCGAGTCCTGTTCGTCTGCATGGGCAATATCTGCCGCTCGCCGATGGCGGAGGGGATTTTTCGCAAGCTGCTTCGGGAGCGGGGTCTCGAGGGCGCCTTCGAGGTGGACTCTGCCGGGACCGGAGGCTGGCACGCGGGCGAGGAAGCCGATCCTCGAGCCCGGCGCGTGATGGAGCGCCACGATGCCTCTTTCGCTCACCGTGCTCGCCAGGTGAATGCCAAGGACGCCGACTACGACTACATTTTCGTGATGGACCGGGAGAACCTGGCGACCCTGTGCCGGATGCTGCCCCAGGCTCAGTCCAGGATTCGGCTGGTGATGGACCTGGTAGGCGGGGGAGAAGTGCCCGACCCCTACTACGACGACCTCGAGGCCTTCGAGCAGGTGTACGCGATGCTCGAGCGGGCTATCGCGGCTTTCTTGGATCAGGTCGCGCTGACGGATACGAACGCCTCGAGCTAGCCATTTGCGCCACGTCCCGGCCTCGAGCCTGTTAGGCTGGTTGCCATGCTCCGGGGCCTTTCCTCGCCGACCACGGCTACGTGATCCTCCAGCCCAATATCCGAGGCTCCACCGGCTACGGCACCGCCTGGCGCGACGCCAACCTCAAGGACTGGAGGGGGGGAGACCTCGAGGACGTGGTGGCCGGGGCCAACTACCTCAAGTCGCTGCCTTACGTGGATCCTGAGCGGGTGGGCATCTTCGGCGGCTTCATGAGCTTCATCGCCGTCACCAAGAAGCCCGGCGTCTTCAAGGTGGGCGTGCCCTGGGTGGGCATCTCCGACCTGCACCTGCTCTACGAGGAGGACATGGAGCGCTTCAAGTACTACCTGCGCCAGCAGATGGGCGATCCCGAGAAGGATTACGCCCTGTGGGGTGACCGCAGCGCCGTCGAGTTCGCCCACCAGCTCACGGCCAAGCTCCTCATCGTGCACGGCACCAACGACCCGCGCTGCCCCATCAGCCAGGCCCGCGTCTTCCGTGACCGGTTGCTGCAACTGGGCAAGCGCGAAGGCGAGGACTTCGAGTACCACGAGTTCGGCGACGAGGGCCACGACCCCGGCGGGGACATCCAGGGCAAGATCCGCACCTACCGCCTGCTGGCGGACTTCCTCGAGCGCAGGCTCTAACCCCAGACCCGTTGCAGAAAGTTCCGGAACAGCTCGTCCAGCAGGGCGACGCCGGGCTCCTCGGCGGGTGCCAGTAGCGCGGCATCCAGGCGCTCGAGTTCGAGCGTGATGAAATCGCTGATCGCAGGGATACGGGGAATAAGCTCCAGCTCGTCCCCGCGCATTTTCCGCTCCAGAAGCTCGTAGACGGCGGCTTTGAACCCCGGCTCGAGCGGGAGTTGCTCGAGCATCACCTGAAACCGCATGGGCACCGGGCCCAACCCGGCCTCGATCCACTTGCAGGCCAGAATCGGGCGTAAGACGTAGAAATACTTCTTCGCCCACACCATCTCGCCCTCGAGGTAATCCCGCAGGTTGCCCTGGGCCATGCTCAGGTAGTGGTACATGCACGAGCGCGGGGAGTAGTACTGCGGCAGCAGCGCCCGCAATTGATCGGCCAGGCCGTCGCGGTCCTTGTAGACCACCGGTGAGCTGAGCCACTCGAGCAAGGGCGGGTTGGACTTGCGGAAGAGCCTGAGCGCCTTACGGAGGTCCCAGCCGCTCACGTCGAGGTCCTTCGTAACGGGATACTCGATCACGTCGCGGCCTTCATAGATCGAAAGATACCATTGCGGCGGTCGGATGTAGATAAAGCGCACGTCGTAGTCACTGTCCTGCGAGGCGAAGCCCCAGGCCCTGCTCCCCGACTCGCACGCGTAAAGAACTACCGCACCCTCCCGGTCTTCCAGGGAGGCTAGCGCTTCTCGCACCTGTTGCATCATCGCTTCCGAGACCATCGCTCCTGACCCGCCTCTCGAGGCTCCAGACCCTCGTGCCCCCATTTAAGCCGGGGTGCGCTCCTGTATAGCTTGCTACCGAAGAATTGCCCGCACGGGTGAAGCATCGGCCCCCTCGAGCCGCAGCGGCAGCACGATCAGCTCGTACTCGCCCGGCCTCACCGCCTCCAGCGCCAGGCCCTCGACGATGAAGATGCCGTTGCGGGCAAAAGCTTTGTGGCCGGGCAGGTCCTTGGAGGTGAGGGGGTCCACGCTGGGGCAGTCGGTGCCGAAGAGCCTGACGCCCCGCTCGGCCAGGTAGTCCACGGCGGCGGGCAGGACGTGGGTGAACTCGCGGGGGAAATCGCGCCACTCGTCGGGCTGGCCGGTGTAGAACAGCACGCGCTCGGCGCGCAGCTCGAGCGAGCGCAGGAAAGGCACGTCCAGAGCCTGCTGGCCCCTGGCGTCCACCACCTGGCAGGGACCGATGAACACCGAGAGGGGCACGCTTTCGAGCTTCCCCCCGTCCTCCACGTAGTGGTAGGGCGCGTCGAGGTGGGTGCCCAGGTGGGTGGTCGTGGTCAGCTTGCTCACGTTGACCGAGTTGCCATCGGCGATCTTGGAGACGGGCTCGAGGGTGAAAGGGGTGTCGCCGGGCCAGACGGGGTGCCCTTCGTAGAGGCGGCGGGTGATGTCGATCATAACCCTAGACTAACCTTCACAATCTGGAATGGGCCGATTAATATAACATCGTCCCGATATAAACGGGATAAGCTCTTTGGAGGAAAAAGTATGCGTGGATTGCTTCTATTGGGCGTAGTTGCCATGCTGGCTCTTACCGGGTGTACCCCAGGGATTCGCGGGGCTGCTGCTAGCGTATCTCCCCTAAAAACCGGGTCTTATCAAGTCGTTGCGGCGGGCGCAGAAAAGACCCACTGTGTGATTCGGCTGTTTTATCTAGGGGAACCACCCGCGCTAGTCGATGCTGTGAACTACCTCGTGGCGGAGAAGGGTGGAGACGCGGCTATCAATGTCCAGTATGAGCAGTACGTAGACACGACCTCCGTGATCCTGCAAATTTTCACTGGAAGCCTGGTGACCAACACGTGTGTGAAGGTCAAGGCGGATATCATCAAGTATCAGTAAGAGAACCGGATATAGCCTAACCTCAGGCCTTGGGAGTTGTCCCAAGGCCTACGTCAACTTTAGTACGGCGGCCTCGAGCGCCTCCACCGCCTGCCGGATGCGCCACTGGGATTTATCGCGCACTCCGGCTACGTTCGATACCGCCCTGAGCTCGGCCCCGGCGAGCCCCAGCCACATGCAGGCCTGGGCGAAGGCCGCGCCCTCCATGTTCTCCACGTCGGCTTCCCATTTGCGCGAGAGTTCCCTGGCCTCGGTGGGGTTCTCCGACACCAGGTCGCGGGTCAGGAAGGTGTGCAGGGGAAGCCCCAGGCGCTGTTGCAGCTCGTGGGTGAGGGCTTTATCGAGGGGAAAGCGGTTGTGAAAGCGGGAGTCCCCCACGGCCAGGGTAGGAAAGCCCAGGCCCTTCATACCCCCGTCCCTCACGCCCAAATCGGCTTGGACTTCTTTTTCGGCCAGCACCGCATCCCCGATTTGCAGCCCCGATTCGGCGTAGGCCCCGGCGATGCCAAACAGCAGGGTGCGCTCGATCCTGTGTCGCTGGGCGTAAGCAGCCAGGGTCATGGCGGTGTTGACCTTGCCGATGCCGCACTCGAGCCACACCCATCCCTCCCCGCGCAGCCCGGCCCTGCCGTGGAAGTCGAACTTGCGGCCTTTGAGAAAAGCGGCTTCGAAGCGGGTCGGGCTCAGCAGCAGTAGCTTCATGGGACTTCTTTCATAACCCAGGTTTTCAGTCCACCACCTTGAACCCCAGCGCCTCGGCCCGCTCGACGAAGAACTGAATGTTCTCGCTCTTGGTCTCCCCGCCCAGGCTCTTGCGCTCGAAAGCGCCCTCGGCGGCGAGGATCATGGTTTCGGCCAGGCAGGCGGGTACGGCTTCCTGCCCAAAGTGCAGGTTGAGGTTGCCGGTCATGGCTCCTGGGGGGCGCACCACTCCACCAGGGATGACCCGCACGCCGGGGAGCTTCTTCACGTCGGGATGCACGTCGGGAGGGACGCCCTCGTCGTAGATCCAGGCGCCGGGCTTGATGTGCTCGGGAAAGATCACCGCCTGGGGGTCGGAGGTGGCGCTGAAGATCAGATCGGCCTCCTTGATGGCGCTAATATCGGTGGTGACGACCATCTCGGGCACCTGACCCTTGCGCTCGAGGTTCTTCCGCAGACTATCGGCGCTCTTTTCCAGCCGCTCCATGTTGCGCCCCACTAAGATGAGCTTTCCCACCAGCGGGGCAATCTGCCGGGCGATGCCGAAGGCCACCACGCCGTTGGCCCCTACCACTGCCGCCGTGGTCTGGCTGAGCTCGTGGCCCGTCTGGGAGAAGTGGGCGATGATGCCGGGAATGGCAGCCTTGACGGTGCCGGCGGTGTAGGCTCCACCGTTGGTGATCTCGATCTCGGGCACGGCCTCCTGTACCCGCTTGCCCTTCTCGCCCACCACGCTCCAGAAGGCCCCCAGCCCCAGCACCGTGCAGCCGAGTTCCTTCGCCAGCCGGGCGGCCTGGACGGCTTTTTGGGTGGCGAGTTCGGGGTTGGAGGTGATCTGGTGGGGCAACAGGGGCGCCGAGATCAAGTAGCAGCGAATCTCGCGCCCGTCGGTGGTTCTGATGCCCCGCAGCTCGCCGTTCTTCATGGGCCGGATCAGGGCGGTGAAGCGCTCGAGCAGCTTTGGCGAAACCCAGCCCCGGTCCACCAGGGGCTTGAACCAGCGGAAGCGCGGGGTCTGGAAGAGGTCCTCCAGTGTGAGCGGGTGGATCATGAAGGCGCACACGGCCTGTTTTTCCGAGGGCAGGGGTAGGGGCTGGCCCAGCCTTGGCTCGGTGCCCTCGAGCATGCGCCCGATGTTCTCCTTGTAGCGCCATAAGGCCAGCCCCAGCAGCCCCAGCGCGGCCAGCTTGGCCCAGGAGGCCACCCCCAGCCCCAGCACCGACAGCGCCAGCAGGCCCACCACGCACAGCCCGGCCAGGCTCATCCAGCCGGTAGCGGCGAGGGCGATCAGCGCCGCCGTGAGCGGAAGCAGGGTGGCCCAGTAGGGAAGGCCCATGAGGGACAGGCCCGCCAGGATGCCCAGCAGCACGAAGCCCCCGCGCCCTCGCAAGGTCGTGCCGGAGGTGAAGACCGGCAGGGGATAAAGATGTCCGAGGTAGGCCAGCACGGCCATCACAAGCCCGCCCTCGAGCCCCCACCCCCCACCCAGCAGGACGGCGATCAGGCCCTTGAGAAAGTCCAGGCTCGAGGCCAGCAGCAACGGAGCGACGCCCAGTTGCTTGAGGGCGTTCTCGAGGCCCAGGTTGTAGGCCGAGGCCCAGCGGGGTTCCTGACGGCTCAGGCGGCGAATGGCCCAGTAGCCCAGCGGCAGTGAGCCCATAAGATAGGCCAGAATGCCAAAAGCGATGACCACGGCACTAAGATACTCCACCTGCCGAAGGTCGTGTGTCGAACGCCAAACGTCGAACACCAGATGTACTGACGGCGGAGCGAGGGTCGCCAACGTCATGAGCCCAACAAGCCCTAACAGGGAGGGGAGAAAAGGGCCAACACGAGCTTCGCCCCCACATTGAGGAAGTTGGATGCGGCATGAGGGTTAAGCTATCCCCGTATGGTCGAGGTACGCTCGCGTTTCGTGACCTTCCATCCACCGGCCAACGCCCGCTTCCTGATAGGCGACTTCACCGACTGGGATAAACGGCCCATCCCCATCTCCAGCCCCCTCACCCTCGAGTTTCCCCCCCACTCCTATATCGAGTACGCCTTCCTCGACGAACAGGGCCAACCCTTCCCCGACCCCGACAACCCCCACAAGGCCCAGAACCCCTGGTGGAGCTATCCCCGCGCCATCGAGTTGCCGGGGTTTCGCTATGAGGCTCCTCCCCGGCCTAGCGGCGAGGGCAAGGGGGTACATCGCCACAGGCTCGAGTCAACCGTCTTCGGCGGCACCCGGCGCTACTACGTCTACGAACCCTCCCAAAGCCCACGCGCTACGCTCTACATCCAGGACGGGGTGGCCTACTACCGCACCGCCCAGTTCGCCGACATTGCCGAGGCGCTGTGCGAGCACGGGGAGATCGAGCCCTTGCGCATGGTCTTCATCGAGCCCGAGGACCGGCGCACAGAGTACTGGTTCAACCCCAAGTACGAGGAATTCCTGCTGCGGGAGATCATTCCTGCCGTGGAAGGGCACTACGGAAAGACCGAGCAGAAGGGCCTGTGGGGGGCCAGCCTGGGCGGGGTGGTCTCGGCTTGGCTGGCGTGGCGCAACCCCCAGCTTTTCCAGGTGGTGGGTACGCAGTCGGCCTGCTTGACCCTCGAGCCCGGCGGCAACGACAGCTATACCGCCCCTGAGTGGCTCACCCAGCAGTATGCCCAGGCCGAGCGCCTGCCGCTGCGCTTCTACTGCGAAACCGGGCAGATCGAGTGGCTTCTGGCTCCCAACCGCCGTTTTGCCGCCATGCTGCAGGACAAGGGCTACCCCCACGCCTACACCGAGCGCCCCTCCGGCCACAACTGGATGACCTGGCGTCAGGGGTTGGCTCCGGGGTTGCGCTACCTATTTGGCATGGCCCGCTAGCCCGGCCTCTAGACTCCGTCCAGGACGGCAAAAACGCAGCCTGGACCGCAATTGCCGTTTTTTGAGCGCGGTTACCACTCTAACAGATTTTTGACATTGCGTCACCAGGGGATGGCTTGCGGTCGGCGGGGCGGTTTGGGGCTACCCTGTTAGGGATGGGACTTGCCGAAGCTATCCTTGCCATCGTTATCATCGTCGCCCTGGAGGCGATCCTTTCTGTAGACAACGCCATGGTGCTGGCGGTGATGGTCAAGCCGCTGCCCCCCGAGTTGCGCAAGAGGGCGCTGCTTTACGGCATCATCGGGGCCTACATCTTGCGCGGGTTGGCGCTGTTGTTTGCCACGCTGATCATCAATATCTGGTGGATTCAGGTCTTAGGCGGGATTTACCTGATTTACCTGGCAGTCAAGTTCTTCCTCAATCGCCAAAGCGACGAGGCTAAATCCCCCGAGCAAGCCCTGGGGGCATCCGTCCAGCAATCCTTCTGGCGCATCGTGGTGATGCTCAACGTGGTGGACTTGGCCTTCGCCATCGACTCGGTGCTGGTGGTGGTGGCTTTCAGCAAGGTCTTCTGGGTGATCTTCACCGGGGTGGCCATCGGCATCCTGCTCATCCGCCTGGCGGCGGGCTGGATGGTGCGGGTGATGGAACACTACCCAAAGCTCGAGACCGTAGCCTACACGGTGGTGGGTTGGGCCGGGATCAAGCTCGCCTTGGAAGGCTGGAACTTAGGTGCCGAGGTGTGGTTGCACAACGAGGCCCTGGTCTTCCACCTGCCCAAGGAGCTGTTCCTGGGGGGTACCTTGCTGATCCTGGTCGCGGGCACCTTGTGGGCCTTGCGCTCGGGCGACCGTTCCGCCCGTAGTGCCTGAAGCCCGCGCTTTGCTCAGGCTGCTCAAAGCAGCTCGAGTTCCGGCCAGCCGTTGAGGAGTTCCTGCTCGCTGAGCGATTCGCCCTCGACCTCGGGGGTCCAGGAGACGTAGGCGGCCAGGGTGGTGACGGGCGTGGTGGCCGAGAGGGCCATGATGGCGGCTTTGGCTCCGGCCTCCCGCAGGGGCAGCGGCACCTGGGGCAGGGTGCCGTGGGCTGCTACCAGGATCGAGACCAGCAGATAGCGACCGTCGGGTTCGGCTTTGGGGGTGTAGTCGCTCGAGCGCTCCACTTTGCCCTCGAACTTACGGAAGGTCTCCACGAACTTCGAGCGGTCCTCGGCCATGAGGCGGTCAAACTGACCCTCCGCTTGCTGCAGGCTGCCCTTCCAGCTTTCGTAGCTGCCAAAGCGCCAGGCGGCTTGTTCGCGCAGCAGCACCACACACACCTCGTCTACCAGGTCGGCCAGGCCCTGCGTGGTGTTGGTATCGGCCTGCTCGGCCAGGCGGCGCAGGGTTCGCTGGAGCGAGGGGCTGTAGAGCAGGGCCAGGCGCAGGCGGGCGACTTCGGCCTCTGGGAGGTTGTCGTAGGTGCCGAGGCCGCTTCCGGCGCGGCGCAGGCCCTGGATGATCGACAGCGCGATCACCCCCATCACGATGATCACCATCACCGAGGCCACCCCCATTCCGCCCCCCCCGGAGCCGGGGGCAGTGGGGATGTAAACCGGGGGGTAGACGCGGGGG
>NZ_QWLA01000031.1 GCF_003574095.1 Calidithermus roseus | reverse complement strand
GGTGCGCATGGGGGGAGAGCAGGGTCACCTTGGCCCCCACCTCCAGCAGACCCCGCACCTTGGCCTCCGTCTCCCAGCCCCCTCCCACGAACAGCACCTCCCTGCCGGTTAGGTTCAGCATCACGGGGTAGTACATGGCTCGGCTCCTCCTAGTCGGCTGCCGCCGTCATGGCTTCGGGCTGGGCGACCGGGGTGAGGGTCACGGCGGCTACCTTGAACTCGGGCATCTGGCAAATGGGGTCGAGCGTCGAGTTCATCAGCCGGTTGATGGCCTGCTGCCCTTCCCAGTGGAAGGGCACGAAGAGGGTGTCGGGGCGAATCTTAGGGTTGTGCTTGACCCGGTAGCGAGCGCTGGCGCGCTGGCTGCTGACCTCGGCCAGTTCACCCTCGACGAGCCCGAGGTGCTGGGCGGTTTCAGGGTGGACCTCCAACAGCGGCTCGGGGTACTTCCTGAAGAGGCGCCCCAAGCGGCGGGTATGGTTGCCGGTGAGGTAGTGATAGAGCACCCGCCCGGTGGTGAGGTAGAGGGGGTAGCGGGCGGTAGGCTCTTCAGCGCTGGGCCGGAAGGGGGTGGGGCTGAAGCGAGCGCGCCCGTCGGCGTGGGCGAAACGCTCGGCGAAGGGTCGGGGTGTGCCGGGGTGGTCTTCGGACGGGCAGGGCCAGAACAGCTCCTCTCCAGCCGCCAGACGCTCCCAGGTGATGCCGTAATAGTCGGCCTTAGCACCCCGCGTGGCCTGGCGCAGCTCGTTGTAGACCTCTTTGGGGCTGCTGTAGCTGAAGTGCCGTCCCGCGCCCAGTCCGGCGGCGAGGGCACAGAGGATCTCCCGGTCGCTCCTGGCTCCGGCGGGGGGAAAGCGCACCGCCCGGCGCAGGACCACGCGGCCCTCGAGGTTGGTCGTGGTGCCGTCTTCCTCGCTCCACAGCGCACCGGGCAGCACCACTCTGGCGTAGCGGGCGGTTTCCGAGAGGAAGGAGTCGATCACCACCAGGTGTTCCATGCGCGCGAGGCTCTCGCGCACCCAGTCCGAGCGCGGGGAAGAGGGGATGGGATTCGAACCCATTACCAGCATCCCCCGGATTTCGCCGCGAGCGATGGCCTGCAAGATCTCGAAGGCCGAGTATCCCTTTGCGGGGAGTTGCTCGGGTTCGACCCCCCACACGCGGGCGACGGCCTGGCGGTCGGCGGGGTCTTCGATGTTGCGGTAGCCCGGCAACTGATCGGCCTTCTGGCCCATCTCGCGTCCACCCTGGCCGTTGGCCTGGCCGGTGAGGGTGCCAAACTCGGCCCCCAGAGCCAGCGCCAGGTTGATGAAAGCCAGGCTGGTGGCCACGCCGCGTGAGTTCTGGTCGGCTCCGCGCCCCGTGAGGATGAGGGCCTTGCGGGCGCTGGCGAGCAGTTCGGCGGCCTGTTCGATCTCGTAAGGCATGAGCCCGCACACCTTCGCGGCCCAGGCTGCCGTACATCCCTGCACGGCCCCCAGGGCCTCCTTGAGCCCCTGGGTGTGCTCGGCGATGAAGCTATGGTTGAGTCGCTGGTCTGTGGCCAGCAGGTAGAGCAGGCTGTTGGCCAGCGCGAGGTCGGTGCCGGGGCGCACCGCCAGGTGCAAGGCGGCGAGGTTGGCCGTGGTGGTGCGTCGGGGATCCACCACGACGAAGCGGGTTCCGCCCTCCTTAGCCCGCTGTAGATGAGGCATCAGCATGGGCAGGCACTCGGCGGCGTTGGAGCCCACCAGCAGGATCACGTCGTGTTGGGGAAGGTCGGCGAGGGGGCGGTTTAGCCCCCGGTCCAGCCCCAGCGCGCGGTTCTGGGCCGCTGCCGCCGCCGACATGCAGTAGCGCCCGTTGTAGTCCACGTGCGGCGTTCCCAGGGCTAACCGGGCGAACTTGCCCAGCAGGTAGGCTTTTTCGTTGCTCAGGCTGCCCCCGCCGTACACCGCGTTGGCGCTCTTGCCGTGCTCGGTGGTGATGTGCTGGAAACCCTGCACGGCCACCTCGAGCGCTTCTTCCCAGCTCACGGGCTCGAGCCGCCCGTTCTTGCGCACCAGGGGGGTCCTCAGGCGGTCGGCGTGCCCCAGCAACTCGCCCGAGGTCAGGCCCAGCACGCAGAGCTTCCCCCCGTTGACGGGGTGGGGCAGGGGTTTGACCGTGCCGTCGGCGTGCAACTGCATCGCGCACTGCATGGCGCAGAAACAGCAGTGGGTAGGGGTACCAGGAACCGTCTCCATAAGGTTGTGTTCTGGGGATGGGAAGCCGGGCCTCCCATGCCGGGAAGTATAGGGGTAGTCATGCAAACTGTCAACAAATTTTTGGTCAACTGATCAACTTATGATTAACACTTTGCAAAAACATGCCCAGTATGAGCAAATTGTCATTTGATTATTTAACATATGGCAAAAGTACATGGTACAAAGTTAATTCCAGTAAAAATTAACCCCCTGGAAACCCAGGGAGTGGTAGCTGAAGCGGGCCCTAGATCAGCGTTTGACCGAACCCACTGCGCCGATGGCCTGGTCATCGCTCAGCGAGCGCAGGCGCTTGCCTAGGTCCTGCCACCACAGCAAGGGGGGGCTCTCGAGCCTGGGCAAGGAGGCGATCTCGGGCTGCTTCTTCCACAGTTTGAAGCGCAGCAGGGCCAGGTTGAGGAAGAGTTCGCGGTACTCTGGCGGGGTGCGCTGGGTGTGGAAGTGAAAGCGAATTCCCCGCGCCTGGGAGAAGGACAAGATGATCGGCACGCCTTCAGGGCCTTGGAGGGGGATTTCCACGGTCTGATCGGGGAAGGTGTAGGCGGTGGCTTCTTCTTCGCTCTGGATCATCCCGATCTCGATTAAGAGCTGGGCAAAGGCCGAGAACTCCAGCCCACTGATCTCGCGGTACAGCCGGTCGATGAGGCCGTAGGTAGGGCTCAGCTCGAAGCGCTCACCAGGCTGCTCGGCCCACCACATCGCGTACTGACCCCTGGGGGGCATGAGCGAAGCCTGGATGAACAGCCGGTCCTGCCGCGCCACCTCGCCTACGTCGTCGGGGTAGATGGCGAAGAGGTCGTCGGTGCTGTAAAAAACCGGCTTGAGGCGGCCAAATTTCCGCGCGATCTCGTATACCGCCATGAAGTGTCCGGCGGCCTTCTCATCGGCTTCGGGGTAGAAGAACAGGTCATACTCGCCATCCGGAGCCCTGACCCGCAAGGGAACCACCAGCACCCCCTGACGGGTGACCCGCACCACGTCGGCCTCGAGCACCTGCAACTGCGAGCCGCGAAAGCAGGTCTCCACGGCGGTGATGAAGTGCAGGGTGGGGGTATGCGCGGTGAGGGGGCCCTCGAGCCACACCCTGGGCCAGTCGGCGGGAGCATTTGTGATGAGTTCGATAGGCCCGGACCGCACGAGCCTTAAGCTACCGTAGGTAGAACGCCCAACGCAAAGATACGCCGCTTGGCGATGGGGAGTTGGGCTTCGCCGACCGCTTCCTCACTGCCCCGTCTCGATGAAGCGCCACCACAGCAGAAAGCCCGCGAAGCTCGCCCAGAAGAGATAGGGGCCGATGCGCTCAGGCGCTTTACTGAGGCTCTCGCGTAGCCAGCCTCCGGGCTCGAGGCCGCTCACGCCGTAGAGGATCAGCACCGTCAGTAGGCCGTAGGCGGAGTGCAGCCAGGGCGAGCCCCCGGAAATCACGAAACGAAACAGCAAATCCAAGACGAAACCGGCCATCGCCAGGCCCACCAACCCCTTGAACAAACGCAACTGCCACGCCGCAGGCTCGCGCACCAGCAAGGGCAGGCTCAGCAGCGCGCTGAGCGCGAGGGCGGGTAGCAGCAAGAGCACCAGCAGGTCGCGCAGGGTGGAGACGATTATCATGAGGCTCAATCTACGCCATAAGGTCGTACGCCGTACGCCAGACGCTAAAGCCGGGGCGGGCGGCGCACGCCGAGCCGGCTCGAGATCGCTTGGGCCAAGGAGATCAGATAGGCATCCTCGAGCAGGTCCCCCACCAGCGAAACCCCCACCGGTTCACCGGAGTCGCGGTAGCCTGCCGGGAAGTTGAGAACGGGGAAGCCGGAAGTCGAGGTGTAGAGCGAGAGGCTGTTGCCGATGGCCATGAGCACCGTGGCCTGGCTTTGCGTCATCAACTCCCGCAAGGCCGCCATGCCCATCTTGCGGTTGTGCAGGGCGAGTTCGCGGTACTGATCGGCGGTCATGGCCTCGTCCTGGGAGGCTTGCAGCAGGTCCTGGCCGTAGGGAGCGGCCACCGGGTTCTGGGTGTTGAAGGCGATTACCTGCTCGAGGCTTCCGATGGGGGCTCCGGTGGCCTCGAGGTAGGCGTTGACTCCCTGGCGCAGGCCGTAGCGCAGCACGGGGAGCATCTCGAGTTTGGCCTGAGGGTAGGGTACGGGTACCACTTCCGCCCCCGCCTCGCGCAGGCTCTGGGCCACGCGCTCCATCACGGCCTGGTCGCCCTCGCGCTGCACGTGCTGCACCCAGCCCACCCTCAGCCCCTCGAGCGACAGCGGGGCCGGAACCCTGGCAAACTCCCCGACCCTGGGGTGCAGCGCCCGCTGGGTGAGGGGGTCGTTGGGATCGTGCGCGGCCAGCACGCACATGAGCACGGCCAAGTCGGCGGCGTTTTTGGTCATGGGGCCGGCGGTGTCCTGCGCGTCGGTGATGGGGATAATGCGGTCGCGGCTGACCAGCCCCAGGGTGGGCTTGAGGGTGAAGAGGCTGTTCTGGGCGGCAGGATAGATGAGCGAGCCCGAGGTCTCGCTGCCGATTCCCGCTACGGCCAGGTTGGCCGCCACCGCCGAGGCGGTTCCGCTGCTGCTGCCTCCCACGTCGAAGGGGCCGTAGGGGTTGCGGGTGTGGCCCCCCAGGGCACTGAAGCCGTTGACCGAGGTGCTACTCATGAAATTGGCCCACTCCGAGAGGTTGTTCTTGCCCAGGATCACCGCCCCGGCCTCCACGAGCCTTCGCGTGACGAAGGCGTCGCGGTCGGGGGTGGCGTCGCGCAGCGCGGCGGCTCCGGCGGTGGTGTGCATGGGGGCGGCGGTGGCGATGTTGTCTTTTAGGCACAGGGGGATGCCGTGGAGTGGGCCGCGCACACGGCCCTGCTGGCGCTCGAGGTCGCGCTCGCGGGCCTGCTCGAGGGCCAGGGGGTTGAGCTCGAGGTAGGCGCCAAGCCGGTCGTTGTAGCGGCGGATGCGCTCTAAGTAAAAGAGGGTGAGTTGCTCGGAACTCACCTCGCCCGCCCCCATCGCGACCTGAAGCTCCTGGATGCTCGAGGACTGGCTCAGGTGCTCGAGGCGCTCGAGGAGGGTGGGCTCGAGACGGGCTAGGGCTTCCTCGAAAGGCGAAAAGTCCAGCTTTCGCCGCAACGGATATTCGTGCTGGGCGGTTTGTTCCTGGACCTGTCGCGCTACGAAGCTGTCCCAGTCGCGCTGGGGGCTACCGGGCTTATCCGACTGCCCGGCCTGGGCCGCGGAGGCCGAGGGGGAGGACTGCTGGCTCATGACGCCCCACACTATCAGACGCCTCGCCTCGAGCCTGTAGACCGCATCACGACCGTAGGGCGTTTTGCGTTTGACTATGAGCTATCGACCTTCGACCATCGACGCAAGTGCCAATCTATGTCTCCGGCGATACGCTCCGCTCCTCCCGGCTCGCCCATCGCGGCCTTGCCGTCGGCCTGGGCGGCGGCGTAGCGGGTGGGGTCGGAGAGCAACTCGAGCCCGGCTCGAGCAATGGTTTCGGGGTTGGGTTCCGTCAGGGTCAGGGCCTGTCCCAGCATCCTCTGCTGGGCCTGGGCGAAGGGGAGGGTGTATTGGGGGCCGGCGGTGGGGAACCCTACCAGGGGCACGCCGAACCCTGCGGCCTGTTCGGCGGCGGTCCCGCTGGTCGAGAGGGCCAGACGAGCCCCCTCGAGCGCTCGCCGAAAGGCTTCTGTGGCCAAGTGGACTACGGTGCCGTCGGGGTGGATCAGGCGCAGCACCACGCCCTCGGCCTTTCCGGTGGCTTCTCTGGCCCATCCGGGGGTTTGCAGGCTGCCCAGCTCGAGGCCCGCCCAGGCCACCACCGGGGTCAGGCCACTGGGGCGCAGCAGGCGGCAGGCCTCGAGCATCCTCGGCAGGCTGTAGTAGGCGTCGGGGCGCGAGCCGGGCAGCAGCAGCAGGTAGGGCGGGGGAGGCTCGAGGCCAGCCTCGCCGCTCACCGCGTCGAGCATGGGGTTGCCCAGGTACTCGGCCTGGGCGATGCCGTGGGCGCACAGCCACCGGGCCCCCTCGGCCTCGCGGGGGTAGACCCGCACGGCGCTTCGCATGAGGAAGCGCTCGAGGCCCGTGTACGCGCGGTCTACCCGCCCACCCTGCCCCTGCCAGGCCCGCAGCGAAACCCGCGACTGCACCAAAAAGGTGGGCTTGCGGCCAAAGATGCGGGCTACCGCCAGGGCGTAGAGGTCGCCCACGGCCACGATGGCCTCCGACCGGGCGGCTACCCGGCGGGCCGCCTGCCAGTGCCCCAGGCTCATCGCCAGCCAGCCCGCCCGCAGGTCGCGCAGGAAGGCCGTGGGGTCATCGAGCACGAAGCCTCCGGAGGGCATCTGTTGGCGCGGGCCGTGCACGGCGAAACCCGCCCGCTCGTAGGCCGTGCCCCGGCCCACCAGCGGCAGCGCCTCGAGGCCGTGCCCCAGCGCCTGGAGCTTCTGCCCGATGGCCGTGGCGATGATGTCTTCGCCGTGGCCGTTGGAGATCAGCAGAATGCGGCCCATAGAGCCTTACAAGTCTAGCAGCTACGTGGTTTTGGTCATTCCCTAATCCCCACTTTTCAGCCTGCTTGGTAAGCTGGCGGTGAGCGATGAAGTTTGCCTGGCCCCTCCTGTTTTGCCTGAGCGTCCTCGGCCCATCCGCCTGGGCCGCCAGGGGGGTGCCGTGGGCTTCGGGGGAGAAGCTGGTCTACCGCTTTAGCTGGGTGGGCCTCGAAGCTGGCGAATTGCACGTGACGGCCACCGCCCAGGCCGGGGGCTGGCGCTTCGAGGGAAGGCTGATCCCCAAGGGGCTGGGGGTGCTGCTGGGCTATGGCTACGAGGTGGAGAGCCTGGTGGACGAGGAACTCTACACCCTGCGCTTTTCCAAGACCCTCATCGAGCCTTTCAGGGGCACTACCCGCCTCCTGGCCGAGCGCTCGGCCAGCCAGGAGCCGCTGGCGGTGACCATCATCGAGCCTGACGGCCAGAAGCACGGCTACAAAGCCGACGTGCGCCCGGTGCTCGACGACCTCTCGGTGCTGTACTTCCTGCGACTCAACCCCGAAGCCAGGGTCGTGCAGATGGTGGATTTCAAAGCGATCATCCTGAGCAGACCCGAGGTCTTGGGCAAGGACAAAGAGGGGCTGCTGGGCTACCGCATCGCCCAGAACGGGGCCACCATCGAGATCTGGCTGCGCAACGACGCCCGCCGCACCCCGGTGTTCCTAGCCTTCGGGCGGGATTGGGGCCGCCTCGAGGCGCGGCTGATAGAATAACGCCGATAGCTGAGCGAATAGCCGCTGGCCCATAGCTGAGTTTTAGCTGTGAGCCGCTCATCCTCAGCGCTTTTGGAGGCTTGCTTGAAAGGCAATATCACCGTAACCGAAGGGGCCTTGGCCGCCATCGTAGCCCTGGCCGCCCATGAAGTGCCCGGCGTGGTGGGCATGAGCCCCGCCGGAATTCGCGATTCGATCAGCCGCATCCTGGGAAAGACCGAGGCCAGCGAAGGGGTAGTGGTCAAGCCCGATCCCGCCGCTCCCGGTAAATACGTGGCCGACCTTTACGTGGTGGTGGCCTTTGGCTCGCGTATCCCCGCCGTGGTGGACAACATCGGCGAGCGGGTTCACTGGGCGGCCAAGAGCCTCGCCGGCACCGAGCTCTCGGCGGTGCGAGTCCACGTGGTGGGGGTGAGCCGTGGCTGAGAGCCTGACCCCTGGTGCCGTAGCCGAGGCTTTCCGCTACGCCACCGATTGGTTCGCCGTCTACGTCGAGGAGACCAACGCCCTCAACGTCTATCCCGTCCCCGACGGCGATACCGGCACCAACATGTACCTCACGCTGCAATCGGTGCGGCGGGAGTTGGACCTGGCCGACACCTCCCGCATGAGCGAGGTGGCGCGGGCCATCAGTTACGGCTCGCTGCTGGGAGCGCGTGGCAACTCCGGAGTGATCACCTCGCAGATCCTCAAGGGCTTCTCCGAGGCCATCAAGAACGAGCCCATCCTGACGCCTCCCCTGCTGGTGCGGGCCCTCGAGCAGGGCCAACAGGCCGGTTACAGGGCCGTGATGAAGCCGGTGGAGGGCACCATTCTCACCGTCATTCGCGGCCTGGCCGAGGGGGCTAGGGCGCTGGGGGAGAGGGCCAGCAGCATCGAGGAGGTGCTCGAGGCCGCTTTGGCGGCGGGCCGCGAGGCACTGGAGGGCACGCCTGAACTGCTGCCGGTGCTCAAGCAGGCCGGGGTGGTCGATGCCGGGGGCGCGGGCCTGATCCGCCTGGTCGAGGGTTTGCAGGGCTACCTGCTGGGCCTGCCCCTGCCCGAGCCCCCCAAGATCGAGAAGTACGCCCAGACCGCCTTCGAGCAGGAAGACTTCGGCTACTGCACCGAGTTCCTCATGGAAGGCGTGGCCGAGCCGGTGGAGAAGATACGCGAGATGGTTTCGCCCTACGGCGACTCGCTCTTGGTGGTGGGGGCCGAGGGCTACGTCAAGGGCCACATCCACACCAACGATCCCGACGGCCTGCTGAGCCTGGTGGCCCGCTACGGCAAGATGGTGCGCACCAAGGTCGAGGACATGTCCCAGCAGCACACCGAGATCCTGAGCATGGCCGGGGCCGCCGACGAGGCCGCGCCTCCTACTGGGCTGGTGGTGGTGGCGGCGGGCTGGGGCGTGGTCAAGGCTTTCCGCGGTTTTGGGGCCCGTGTGGTGGCGGGCGGTCAGACCGCCAACCCCAGCGTGCAGGACATCCTCGACGCCATCAAGAGCCTGCCCAATCCCAACGTCATCGTGCTGCCCAACAACGCCAACGTGATCATGAGCGCCAACCAGGCCGCCGAGCTGGCCAAGGGGGCGGGCAAGAACGTGGTGGTGGTTCCTACCCGTACCCTAGGGGCGGGGCTGGCGGCTGCGGTGGTCTACCAGGCCGAGGCCGAGCCCGCCGAGTTGGTTCCCGAGATGGAGGAGGCTGCCGCCAGAGCCGTGACCCTCGAGGTCACCCGCGCCAGCCGTGACGCGAGCTTGGAGGGCCTGGACATCAAGGAGGGCAAGCCCATCGGCCTGAAGAACGACAAACTCGTCGTGGTGGCCGACACCCCCGAGGAAGCCCTGATCAACCTGGTGCGCCTGACCGTCGCCGAGAACGAATACGAGATCATGACCCTCTTTCACGGGGCCGCGGTGGAGCGGGAGAAGCTCGATGAGCTGCTCTCCTCCCTGAACGCTCAGTTCGAGGACCTCAGCATCGAGGTGCTGCCGGGCGGCCCCGACCTCTACGACTACCTGGCCGCGATTGAGTAGTGAGTAGATAGTCTTGCCAATTCGCCGATAGCTGCCTCAGCGCCGCTGTTCGCGCCACTCCCTCTGCAGGAGGGCATAGTGGTACTCGCTGCTCCAGCGGCCCTTGAGCCACAGGCTCTCGATCGTTTGCCCCTCCAGCCGCATTCCCAACTGGATCATCAGGTGCCAGGCGGCGTGGTTTTCCACGTCGGCGCTGGCGTGCACCCGGTGCAGTTTCAAATCCTCGAAGAGGTACTCCAGCAGCCGCTCCAGCGCCTCGCGGGCGTAGCCCTGCCGCTGATGCCGCGTGGCCAGGGTGACGACGATCCGGGCCTGCTGGCCGTCCTCGAGCCACAAAAACGCGCACTCGCCCAGGGTTTCGCCGCTGCTCTTGGATTCGATGGCCATGTGGAACCACTGCCCCGGCGTGGGCCGGGCCCGCGTGGCCTCCTCGAGGAAGGCCAGGGCTTTCTCCCTGGGGTAAGGCACGTCCCAGCTTTGGTAGCGGGCTACCTGGGGATCGGAGCGGTAAGCGATTAAGGCTTCCAGGTCGCGCGGTTCGAACTGGCGCAGGATCAGGCGGGGGGTCTCGAGGCGAAAGGGCATGGGTTGAACCTCCAGGGGGTCTCTTGGATCAATCGAGGCGGATCTCACCACTGATGATCTTGCCCAGGGTCTCGACCAGGAAAGCGTGTTCGCGCTCGAGCACCCGCTGGGCCAGCGTCTGGGGGGTGTCGTCCGGGAGCACCGGGACGCGGGTCTGGGCCAGGATGGCTCCGTGGTCGTATTCTTCGTCCACGAGGTGGATGGTTGCGCCGCTCTCGCGCTCGCCCGCCTCGATCACCGCTTTGTGCACGTTCATGCCGTACATCCCCTGCCCGCCGAACTTGGGCAGCAGGGCCGGGTGGATGTTGACGATGCGGTTGCGGTAGGCCGCCAGGGTTCGCGGCCCGAGTTTCTTCATGTAGCCCACCAGCACCACCAACTCGACCTCGTGCCGCTGCAGGGTCTGGAGGATGGCCTCGTCCAATCCCTCGCCGTGGGTGTGGCTCGAGAGGTGATAGGCGGGGATGCCCTCCCGCCGGGCCCGCTCGAGCGCTCCCGAAGCGCTGTTGTTGGAGATCACCACCCGTGGCGTGGCGAGAAGTCGCCCGCTCTTGCAGGCGTCGATCACCGCTTGCAGGTTACTGCCCCTTCCCGAGGCGAGAAAGCCGAGGTTCACGGGGGTATCCTAAAAGGTCGGTAGTCGATAGTCGATAGCCAATGCCCGGGCTCTGGTTATCGGCTATCGAGCACCGACACGCTGGCCGCCTCGACGAAGGCCCGGAAGATGCCCCACTGCTCGGGCAGGAGTTCGGGGTGCCACTGCACGCCCAGGTAGAAGGGGTGCCCCTCGAGCACCACCGCCTCCACCACGCCGTCGGGGGCGACGGCGACCGCACGCAGGCCGGGAGCGAGGTCCTTGAGGGCCTGGTGGTGGTAGGAGTTGACCCGCAAGCGTCGGGGGAACAAAGCCTCCAGCGGGCTTCTGGCGGTCTGCTCGAGGCTGTGCCCCAACACCCCCGACTCCGACTTTTGGTAGTGCTGGATGGCCCTGAAGCCCTGAGCGGGCAGGTCCTGGTAGAGGCTGCCCCCCAGCGCCACGTTCATCACCTGGATGCCCCGGCAGATGCCCAGCAGGGGGATGCCGTGCTGGGCGGCGTAGCGGGCCAGTTCCAGCTCGAGGGCGTCGCGCTCGGGTGAGACCTCGCCCATCTCGGGGATGGGCTCCTCGCCGAAGTGAACGGGGTCTATGTCCACCCCGCCGGGCAGCAGGATGCCGTCGAGCCTGCGGGCGATCTCGAGCGGGTGAGCCTGGGGCGGGATCACCACCACGCTGGCCCCCTGGGCCTCGAGGGCCCTGACGTAGGGCTCGAGCAGGCCCCAGATCTTGGTGCGGATGAGTTCGCCGGTGGTGCGGTACTGGGCAGCGACGCCGATGAGCATGGCCGTATTCTTGCATGAGTCGTGCACTTGGCACATCGCTCTCAGGATGCTGCGGGTAATCTGGGACGGATGAGCGGCCTCAACCCCCGATTCCGCCAGGCGTTGCAAGCGGCCCTCGAGCGCTACGAGACGCCTTTTTATGCCTATGACCTGACCTCGATCCAGGCTAAAGTAAGCGCCCTCAGAGCGGCTTTCCCCCAGGCTGAGCTGTTCTTCGCCATGAAAGCCAACCCTCGCCTGGGCATCTTGCGGCGGCTGCTGGGGTTGGGAGTCTTTCTCGAGGCGGTGAGCCTGGGGGAGGTGCGCCGGGCCTATGCCGCCGGTTTCAAGCGTAAGGAGGTCTTGCTCAACGGGCCACTCAAGACCCCCGCCATGCTCGCCGAGCTCAAGGAGATCGGCGTGCCCATCCTGGGCCTGGACTCCCTGCCCGACGCTGAGCGGGTGACCCGCCACCTGCCCGGCAGCCACGTCATCCTGCGGGTCAACCCCGACCTGCCGGTGCTCACCCACGACCACCTCGCTACCGGGCGGGGCGAGAGCAAGTTTGGCATCCTGCCGCAGGACATAGGGCGGGCCCTCAAGATCGCGCGGGCCGGAGACCTCGACGTGTTGGGCCTGCACGTGCATCTGGGCTCGGCCCTCGAGCGCGCCGAGGACTTCCACGCCGGATACGCGCTCATGGAGCAGCTGTACAAGGAACACGGCCCCTTCGAGGTGCTCAACCTGGGCGGGGGCTTTGGCCTGGGCTTAGACCTCACCCGCCTGGCTCCGGCGGCGCTGGGGCTGGCCGAGCGCCTGGGGGTGGAGCTGTGGCTCGAGCCGGGCCGCTATCTGGTGGCCGAGGCCGGGGTGCTGGTCACCCGCACCTGGGGCCTCAAGCAGACCCGGCGCAAATTCCTGCTGGTGGACGCGGGGATGAGCCATTTGTTGCGCCCGATGCTGTATGGTGCCCAGCACCCGGTGGAGCCGCTCTACAAAGGAGGAGCGCCCCAGACCTTCGACCTGGCCGGACCCGCCTGCGAGAGCGGGGACATCCTGGCCAAAGACCTAACCCTGCCCACCCCTAAGGAGGGCGATGCTTTGGCGATTATGCAGGCGGGGGCCTACGGCAGTAGCATGAGCAGCAATTACCTCGACACCCCCAGGCCGCTCGAGCTGTTGTGGACGGGCGAGGAGTGGGAGGTGCTGCGCCGGCGGCAGAGCTGGGAGAGCCTGCTGCTGGAGGAACAGCCCGGTGAGGGGGGATAGCGGAGGCGCGTGGCCCGCGAGGGTCGAGGGCTTGGAGGGCGGGAAGCAAAAGGCGGGTGACTCGTCCCTACAACCTTCAGCGTTGGGCATTTCGCCGCGTACGACGTAAGACGCAGGACGTACGACCCCTGGCCATTGACCCTCGACGCTTACTGCAAATTGGGCGGAAAAACCTGCCGGGTGAGCGGGTTCTTGATCACCCAGTTGAACAGACTCTGGGCGAAGCCGCTGTCCTCGATACTCCTGGCCACCAGATCGGGGATGCGGTCGGAGGGGTATTGCAGTGATCCAGTGGAAGCCTTGTACTGCGCAGGGAAGGAGACCCAGATGCACACCGCAAGGAACAATCCCCAGATCAACCCGCCCGCCCCCCCGATGACGCCCTCGGTCATGTTGGAGAAGCGGGGCAGCGGGACTAGCTGGGACAGCGCGCCTGAGCCGACTCCTAAAATCACGGCCAGAACGCTGCCCAGCCAGGGGTTCTCGTGTATGGGCAGGAATTGCGCCAGCACCACGTAGACCACCAGCGCGGGCACCACCGCGAGGGTAAACGGAGCACCCCTGCGCACCCCGTAGGCCAGCGACAGGGCGATCACGAAAAAGACCACCACATCCAGCAAGGAGACTTCGACCCTCATTACCAAAGCAGTATACCCAGCCGGGGCCGGTCCTCAGGCCGGATTTGGACAGCCGTCTAAAGCCGGGCCTCGAGCCAGCCCCCCTCCTGGATGGCCTGCAGCGTGGGCTGCACGACCTCGAGGTGCTCCTCGCACACCACGGCCTGCACTTCTATGAAGGTTTCCCAATACAACTGCAAGGCCGCGATGCCCCGCCGCTCGAAGGCCCCGGCCTTCCACCCCACCGCCAGCTTGTGGGCACGGCTCCAGGGCGACTCGCGCCCGAGGGCGCGGTAGAGCAGGTCGAAGTAGCGGTTCTCGCTCTCGATGAACAGCCGCTTGTGCACCGCCATCAACCGCGCGGTGCCCAGTCCCAGCCCCAGCGTCGCGTAGATCACCTGGGAGGGGTCCTGGCGCTCGAGCCCCCCCAGCACCTTGTGCACCTCCTCCGCGCTGGTGAGCAGCTCGTAGCTCACGAAGGCGTCGGCCTCGGGCTCCAGCCCCTCCCAGGTGAAGGCCTCGGCCTCGGCCTTTAGCCGGGCCAGCTCGCCGTGCGGGTCGTACAAGACGCGCATCTGGCGCAGTCCCGGCACTGCCCAGACGGCGTCCTGGGGCCGGGAGAGCTCGGCGCGCTGGGCCTGTGGGGTGAGCTTCTTGAGGCTGATCAGGCGGCCCCCGAGCGGTGGCGCAGGGTGTAGCGCTCGGCCTGCTCCTCGGGTGCTCGTGGCACGAAGATGTTGAGGTCCAGGTCGCTGTAGCGCTGCCCCTGGCTCCGGGCGAAGCTGCCCAGCAGCCCCACCCCAACCGCCTCGGGCGGGACGAACTCCTCGAGCACCTCAGCGATCAGAGGTTCGGACGAGGGGTGGTCCATGGCCTCCATCCTAGGGGGTGGCCCGGCGCCGGCTGCGTGATTGGCGCGTTACCAGGGCGCGGCTACGGCTGGCGTTGGCGTGTCGGAGTGAGGAGGGGTGGAATGCCCTCGAGCTGCCCCCCTCGCTGCCAGCGGCTGCTATCTCCGGATCGCGTAGCCCGCTTCCTCGACGGCCGTGATCACCCGCTGCATGTAGGCGTCGGTCTCGGCATCGGTGAGGGTGCGCTCCGGGTGGCGGAAGCTGAGGTGGAAGGCCATGCTCTTCTGCCCCGGCTCGAGCGGGCTGCCCCGGTACACGTCGAAGATTTGCAGGCTCTCGAGGTTTTCGCCCGCGTTGGCTCGGATGATGCGCTCGACCTCGCTGTAGGGCACGGCCTCGGGCACCACCACCGCCAGGTCACGCAGCGAGGCCGGGTACTTGGCCACGTCCTTGAAGGCCGTCTTGGCCTTGGGGAGGGGCAACTCGAGTTCGGCCAGATAGCACGTCGGTAGCTCGGCCTGAGCCGCGATGGCCGGGTGCAACTGCCCGATGGAACCCACCTTCTGAGCGTTCCAGTACACCGCTCCCGAGACGCCGGGGTGCAGGTGGGGGAAGCTTTCCCTTTCCACCCTCAACGCAGACCCCAGATGAGCGGCGGCGCTCTCGAGCAGGCCCTTCAGCGCGTAGAACCCCCCCTCCAGACCCTTCTGCCACAGCCCCGGCACGGCCTCGCCCGCGAGGAGCATCCCCAGCCGGGTGGTCTCGGTCTGGTTGAACACGTTGCCGATCTCGAAGAGCAGGAAGGGGCCTTGCTCGCCCTGGGAGAGGTTGAGCTTGAGGTTGTGCAGCAGGCCCGGATAGATGGCGGTGCGCAGGTGGGTGCGGTCTGAAGCCTGGGGGTTGGCCAGGGCCACGGTGGGGGCGGGAGCCCGGTACTTCGCCAGTTCTTCAGGGCTGCTCCAGGAGTAATTCACCACTTCCTGGAAGCCTAGGCCCACCAGCACGCGCTTGAGCTGCTCCTTGGCCTGGAAAGGCTCGTCCACGCCCAGGTTGTCGGGAGCCGGGAAGAAGGAGGGGAGGGTGACGGGAATCTTGTCGTAGCCGATGATCCGGGCCACCTCCTCGATCAGGTCCTCCTCGATGTCCATGTCCATGCGATAGCTGGGAGGCGTGACCTGGTAGGGCTCCGCGTCGCCTGCCACCTGGAAGCCCAGGCGCTTGAGGGCGTCCAACTGCTCGTCCTTCGCGAAGCTCGAGCCGATCAGCCGGTTGGCCTGGCTGGGACGGAACGCGATGGGCCTGGGGGGCTGGGTGTGGTTGAGGTCGATGCGCTCCTCGGCCACCTCGACCCCCTCGCCCTGCCACTGCTGCACCAGCTCCATGAAGCGCAGGGCAGCCCGCACCTGACCATCCTTGTCCACCCCGCGCTCGAAGCGATAGCTGGCCTCGGTCTTGAGCCCCTGGCGCTTGGAAGTGCGCCGGATGGAGATGGGGTCGAAGTGGGCGACCTCGAGCGCTACCTCCGTGGTGTCCTCGCGTACCTCGCCGCGGGAGCCGCCCATCACGCCCGCGATGCCCTCGGGGATGTTCTGACCTCCTTGCTCGACGGTGATGAGCAGGTCGCGTTCGTTCAACTCGCGCTCCACCCCATCGAGCGTGACCAGCTTCTCGCCCCTCCTGGCCCGCCGCACCCGAATGCCCTCGCCGATGAAGCGGGCGTCGTAGGCGTGGATGGGGTTGCCCAGCTCGAGCATGGTGTAGTTGGTCGCGTCCACCACCAGGCTGATGGGGCGCATCCCGGCGGCATACAGGCGGCGTTGGACGGCGAGGGGTGAGGGGGTGTTCCTGATCCCCCTGGCGTAGGAGAGCGTGAAGCGGTCGCAGCCGTGGGTGTCTTCGATCCAGACCTGGAAGGGGAGGGGGATCTTGCTGGTGCGGGGCCTGGGGTCAGGGTGGAGGAGGGTCATGCCCAGCGCAGCCAGGTCACGGGCAGCGCCATACACCGAGAGCACGTCGGCGCGGTTGGGGGTGATCTCGATCTCGATCACCTGCTCGTCGGGCCAGGCCTCGGCCAGCGGGGTGCCGGGAGGCAGCGCGCCGGCGGGAAACTCCATCAGCCCGCCGGCGTACTCGCCCACCGCCAGTTCCTTGGCCGAGAGGGCCATGCCGTAGGACTCGAGGCCCTGGATCTTCCTCACCCCAATCTCGAGGCCCCCTGGCAGGACCGCCCCCGGCAGGGCCAACGCCACCCCCATCCCCACCCTGGCGTTGGGCGCGCCCGAGATCACCTGCACTTCTCGCCCTGCGTCGAGCACGAGCTTCCTCACTTCCGCACCGGGAATCTCCTCGACCGAGAGCACCCTGGCGAACACCACCATGGGATGAGGAGCGCTCAGGTGCTCGATGGTCTCGGTCTCGTGCCCTAGCCCGGCGAGCAATTCCTCGAGCCGCTGAGGGTTGGGTGCGTCAGGCAAGAACTCTTTGAGCCAGCTATAGACGATTCGCATTTGCAACCTCCGGTTGCGCTTAACGCCCGTCGCAAAACGCTAAACGCAGAAGAATCTTTCGGCGCTGGGCGTTTGACTAGTTTCTGAACTGCCTGAGGAAGGAGAGCCGGTTCTGCTGGTAGAAGTAGCGGATATCCGGGATGCCGTAGCGCAGCAGGGCCAGCCGCTCGATGCCGAAGCCGAAGGCCCAGCCCCTCATGCCCTCGTAGGCGCGGGGCAATCCCATCTTCTGGCGGTAGTCATCGACGGCCTTGAAGACGTTGGGGTGCACCATGCCGCTGCCGCCGAGCTCGAGCCACTTCTCGCGCTCGGCCCACCACATGGCAAACTGGGCCCCCGGCTCGACGAAGGGGAAGAAGGTGGGCTGGAAGCGGACCTTGGCCTCGGGGCCGAAGAGCCCTCTGGCCAGCTCGGTGATGGCTCCCTTGAGGTCGGCCATGGTGATGTCCGGTCCCACCACCAAGCCCTCGAGCTGGAAGAACATGGCCTCGTGGGAGGCGTCGGTTTGCTCGTAGCGGAATACCCGCCCCGGCACCACGATCTTGAAGGGCGGGTTGTGCTGGATCATGTAGCGCACCTGCATGGGCGAGGTGTGGGTGCGCAGCAGTGCCCCGCCGAGGTCGTTGACGTTCTCGGCGAAGGGCCCCCGGATGGTGAAATTCTCGGGCTTTTCCAGCCAGAAGGTGTCCTGCATGTCCCGCGCGGGGTGCCACTCGGGCATGTTGACCCCGTCGAAGTTGAAGAACTCACTCTCGACCTCGGGGCCCTCGACCACGCTGTGGCCCATTCGGCGGAAGATGTCCAGGAGTTCCTGCAGGATCTGGCTGGTAAGGTGCAGCCCGCCGGTGGGGAAAGCATAGCCGGGCAGGGAAACGTCGAGGGCTTCCTTCTCGAGTTGCTCCTGCAAAGCTTTCTCGCGCAACACGGCTTCACGGGCCTCGAGCGCCGCTTCCAGCCGCCCCTTGGCCTCGTTGAGCTGCCGTCCCCGCTCCCTGCGCTCTTCGGGCGTGAGGCTCCCCAGCGTCTTCATCTGCTGGGTCAGCAGGCCGTTCTTGCCCAGGTACTGCACCTTGAGGCTTTGCAGGGCCTCGAGGCTACCGGCGGCTTCGATCTGTCTGAGTGCTGAGTCTACATCCATCGCTCCTCCATCCAAACCCCGTAGGCCCTTAACGAGGACGGGCGGCACGAGGCCGCCCGCGAGAGTGAAAACGCCACCCCCGCAGGCTACCTAAAAAACCACCTCCAGGCCCACATGTTGCCTATGAGCTTAACCTGAGCCGCCTGCTTTCTCAAGGGGTGGTCAGATGTCACAGGGCATAGGCTGAGCAGCGGGTAGGCTTAGCTTGTTCTGGGTGCACCGGGACGGGGGCTAAAACTTTACGAGTTGCGTAGTCCTGCGCTGTCGTCTTTACGTCTTGTGGATACTCGTGCTGACTAATCTCGAGCCTATGGGGGTGAGGTGGAGCGAACCACTTCGCCCTCGCCCTCTTAAAGGGTCGTACGGCATACGCGGCAAAACTTCCAACGCTGATCGCCAGTGCTATTTACCTCGAGGCCCATGGTCGGCTGCCTCCACCCACTTCGGTGCCCGGTCCCACCTGGTACACCGCCCGCCAGGGGCGAAAGTTGGAGTCGAGGTAGTCCACCTTGGTCTCGTTCGAGGCGCTCACGACGGTGCGGGTGATGCGAGTGCGGTAGCCATCGACGGCCCAGTCGACTTGCTTGATTTGGCCGGGGCGCAGGCTGGGCTCCACCACGTATTGCGGGGGAGGGTGGGGGGTGCGGGAGAGGATGGTCGGTGGTGAGACCACGACCTTGCGGCCATCGGGTATCCCGAAAAGCTGCACCCGCACGACGCCTCCCTGGGCGCTGGCCCGCACCAGCAGAGGGCCGGGGGTGTCGTTCTTCATCCGCAGGTTCAGGTAAGGCTGGTAGACCGCTGCGTCGTAGCCGACGATGGGGTCGTACCAGCGCACCCGGTAGGCGTGCGGGTTGCGTTCGACGACGGGCAGGCCGGCCTGGTACAGCGCTCGGAAGGCCGTGGTCGAGACTTGGCAGACCCCGCCTCCCACGCCCTTCACCGTGCGCCCGCCGGAGATCACCAGCGCTTCCTTGAAGCCCCTCTCCGGGCTGATGTCGCCGACGGCCTGGTTAAAGTTGAACTCCTCGCCCGCGGGCACCACGTAGCCGTCGAGGTTACGGGCCGCCGCCACTACGTTGGCTACCCGCTCGGCAGTCGATCCCTTGAAGGAGGTGCTGGCTTCGGCCAGGAGCTCGAGGCCCTCAACCGGCGGCAGGTCGGCGGCCCGAACCCTGGGATAGGCCGGGATGACCGGAAGGTTGACCCCGCCGCGACGGGGGTCGAAGAGGGCGGCCTCGAGCAGGTTCAGCGCGGCCTTCTGGTCGAGCTTCCAGCCCGCTTCCTCGGGCCTGACCACCAACTGCTCCCCCTGCAGCACGTAACGGGCGTCGGTCGGGTCGCGGTCGAAGGCGCGGGCTACCCGGCGCACGCTGGATTGGATGGCGCTCCGGTTGGCCACGATCTGGCCCTGGGCGAAGCCGAGCCAGGAGGTCAGTTCCTTTCTCGAGATTCCTCGGCTATAGACCTGGCTGCCGGTGTTGTAGACCAGCACGAGGGGGCGTAGCAGCGCGTTGGCCTGCTCGGCCAGGGGCTGCAAGTCCTCCTTGAGGATCCGGGCGGGGAGGAGTATGGGGATGAGCTCGAGCCGGGTGCGGGTGGGGTCTTGCTCGAAGGCCGCCATGGCTCCTGAAAGGTCGAACTCGAAGCCCGACTGCTCGGGCTTGACCACCCAGACCCCTTCCTCAGCCACCAGCCTGGCGTCGAGGGGAGGCTGCTTGACGCTGTTGGCTAGGGCCTCGAGGCGGCTTCGGAGGGTGCCCTGGTCTACCTTTACCTTCAGCGGCAAGGCCACGCCGTGGCGCAGGGCCTCGAAGCGCTCACTCAGCCGCCGGGCCAGGTTCCCCCTCCTTCCCACCTCCAGCGCGGCCTCCACCGTGCCCTCAGGGTCGGGTTGCCAGCCTAGCTCTGAGGCCGCGATCTGGATGGTCCGATCCCTGGCGCTGATGCTGAGGACGGGAGGTTCCAGGCTTCGCGTGGCCTCGGCCACTCGAGCAATGGCCTGCTCGACGTTCAGCCCGCCAAGCGGCACACCTGCTGCCGTAATCCCAGGGTAAACCCGCCCGGCATGGCGTAGCTCGAGGCCGCTCCAACCCACCAGCAGCAAGCCCAGCACACTCAGCATGGCCCAGCGTAGGCCTCTCACAGCGCCCCCATCATAGAGAACCCGGACCCACTCAAACGTTACCCCAAACGGAATTGCCCCAAAATCAGATTTCGTCCTTGGCTAGGTCGTTGAAGCGCACGTGCTGGGCGTGGAATTGCAGGTCAACGGTCCCGGTAGGGCCGTTGCGCTGCTTGCCTACGATGATCTCGGCGATGCCCGCCTTCTCCGAGTGGGGGTTGTAGTAGTCGTCGCGGTAGATGAACATCACCAAGTCGGCGTCTTGCTCGATGGAACCCGATTCCCTCAAGTCCGAGAGCATGGGCCGCTTGTTGGGGCGGGCCTCCACCGCGCGCGAGAGCTGGGAGAGGGCGATGACGGGCACCTCGAGTTCGCGGGCTAGGTTCTTGAGCCCGCGCGAGATCTGGGCGATCTCCTGCTGGCGGTTTTCCCCGGCGTTCCTGCCGTTGTTGGGGCCGGACATGAGCTGCAAGTAGTCGATGACGATGAGTCCCAGCTTCTGCTGGGCCCGCAGGCGGCGCGCACGCGAGCGCAGCTCCATGAGGGTCATGTCCGGGGTGTCGTCGATCATGATGGGGGCCTCGGAGATACGGCCGGCCACGTCCACGAGCCTCGAGAAGTCCCGGTCGGTGAGCTGTCCCTGCCGCAGGCGGTTCATGTCGATGCGGGCCTCGGAGCACATCATGCGGGTCACGAGCTGCACCGCCGGCATCTCCAGCGAGAAGATGGCCACCCCCAGCCCCTCGCGTAGCGCGACGTTCTGGGCGATGGTGAGGGCGAAAGCGGTCTTTCCCATCGAGGGCCTGGCGGCGATGATGTTCAGCGAACCCGGACCCAGACCGCCCAGCATCGCATCCAGCTCGCGGAAGCCGCAGCGGATGCCCTCGGTCTGACCCTGGTTCTCATAGAGCATTTGGATGTGCTCGAAGGTCTCGTGTACCAACTCGCGCATGCTCTGGAACTCGGTCCTGCCGCCCTGGAGCGAGACCTCCAGCACTTTGCGCCCGGCGCTGTCGAGGATGTCCTCCAGGCTCCCGGCTTCCTCGTAGGCCATGCGCATGGCCTCGCCGGCGGCGTTGATCAGCTTACGCAGGGTCCACTTCTCCGCGACGATCCGCGCGTAGTAGTCGGCATAGGCTGCCGTGGGCGTGGTCTCCGAGAGCCCGACGAGGTAGGACAGGCCGCCCACCTCGTCGAGTTCACCGCGGGTGCGCAACTCGTCGGAGAGTGTCACCAGGTCGATGGGTTCGTTGCGGGCACGCAGGTGCTCCATGGCCAGCCAGATCTTGCGGTGGCCCTCTTTGTAAAACGCCTCCGCGCTCAAGGTGCCCTCGAGCCGGTCCAGGACTTCACTGTCGAGCAGCACCGAACCCAGCACGCTGGCTTCAGCCTCGAGGTTGTGGGGAGGAATGCGACCTTCCATAGGGCAATGCTCTCAGAGCGGAGCCCAGTCTACTGACTTGACAGGCCCACTTTGAAGCCCAGGATAGCCAGATGTGATTGGGATTGCACTTGCCAAGAGAGAGGGGCTTTGCTATATTGGCTTTCGCTCTGTTGAGCGCGGCTCACCGAGCCACGTTCCACGGTAGCTCAGTCGGTAGAGCGGTCGGCTGTTAACCGATTGGTCGCAGGTTCGAGTCCTGCCCGTGGAGCCAGATTAACCCGAGACCGAACGGTCTCGGGTTTGCTTATGGCGCGGGGTTGTCTGTCCCCAGCTTCCCGCTAAATTGCCCCTGCACAGAAAGAAGCCCCCGCATGGGGGCTTCTCGCTTCGCCTGGAAGACTTAATTCAGCTCCTCGCCCCAGGCATCCTCGAAGAGGGCGCGGGCCTCATCCAGGCTCACCTCCATCACCTGGGCGATTTCCTCGGCCAGGAGGTGCATGGCCCGGCGGAAAGCCTGGCGGTCGAGGTCGGGGAGGCCCTTCTCGAGGTCCCAGGCCCTGAGCTGGCCGGCCAGGGTGGCGATGCGGTACGGATCGCCCTCGGCCAGGATTTCAGTGGTCCTGCGGTGACGGGCGGCCCACTGACGGGGTAGGGGCAGGCGGCCTTCGCGCAGGAGGTGCAGGATCTGAGGAATCTCGTCAGGGCCTAGCGCGGGGCGCATTCGGGTGATCTGCGGGGCTTCTACAGGCACATAGGCTTTGGAGCGGGTGCCAGGAAAGTCCACCTGATAGTAGTCACGTTCGCTGCCTGAAATGGTCCTTTGCGCGATTCCCGAAACCACCCCTACGCCATAAGGCGGCAGAACAACCTTATCCCCAGGACGATATTCTCTCACCGACGACTCCTTTCGTGAGCACCCAGAGAGTTAGCGGGTGCGAAGCTCTGTTTTCCCGTGGTATTCACCCGCAGGCGATCTCCCCAAAAAACTGGCGCGGGGGAAAAGGATGACCCGCGCTCGAGAGGTTGAGTTTTGGAGGATTATTGGGGAAGCTAGGAGGCTGCGCATCCCCGATCCCCAAGAGAGGATGGTTTTGCGCAGAAGAAGCGCCTGCGAGGCGACCTCGAGCGTTGTCTCACGGTTGTGGGCAAGTCGAGGCACCACGGTCACGCCCATAAATATATCATGCCAACCCCCCCCTTGTATGAGAGCATTGGTTCGCTGGATGGAGAAATGTGACTGGGAATTTGTCCAGGACGGATTCTTTGAACACCTTGTCCTGGGGGTGCGTGAGGATCAAATCTGAGAAACCGGTATTTGGGCAACAATTGGCGTAAAACCTCGATTTTGATCGGAAACCACGAAAAACGACCCCTCGAAAGGGGGGGTTTGACCGGTTCTTGTGTGCTTCGAGTATGCAATGGATAGGGGCGCTAAATCAAGGGGTAGGCGGGAGATGGGCCTTGCGGGCTGGCTGTAAGCGGCTATATTAGGGCTCGTGCCGTCGGGTCGGGTTCATGAGGCCATCAACCTTTGCGTCTTGGGTTTGGGCAGCGCGGGCTACCTGGCCCTCAAGGGTTCTTTCGACCTCGAGGACCCCACGGCCTTGGCCTTCGTGGCGAGCTACTGCGTAGGCACCTTCCTCATCACCCCGGATCTCGACCTCGCCGAGCGAAGCGTGCGGGCCAAAGGTCGCTGGGGCTTGTTGGGGTGGCTTTGGGTCCCCTACGGGCTCATGTTTTCCCACCGGGGGCTGTCCCACACCTGGTTCATCGGGCCGCTGACCCGCCTGGCATACCTGCTCCTGCTAGGAGCAGCGCTGTTGTGGGTTGGGGATGGGCTGCTGCGCTATTTGGGCATCTCGCTCAACCTACAGGGGCGCATCGCCGTGCCCCCCGGCGAAATCCTGTGGGCAATGGCCCTGGGATACTACGTTTCGCAGTGGCTCCACCTCGTTGCTGACGGGATGTGGCCCGACCTCCCGCGCCGCTCGCGCCGATAGCCGTTGGGGACGATGCTGGATCGTGGGGCTAGTCTGCCTATACAATCGCGGGGTGCCCCTCCCTGCTGCTGAGTATTGGATAGAGCGGCTCGGCCTGAAGCCTCACCCCGAAGGGGGGTATTACGCCGAAACCTATCGTGCAGCCCAGACCCTCCCTAACGGTCGCCCTGTCGCAACAGGCATCTACTTCCTGCTCGAGCACGGCAACTTCTCGGCCCTGCACCGCCTGAGTTCCGATGAGATGTGGCATTTTTACACAGGAGATCCCCTGATGGTCCACCTGATCGAACCCATGGGTGCTTACCGTACCCTCCGGCTGGGGCCGGGCCTCGAGGCGGGCCAGTCTTTCCAGGGGTTGGTTCCGGCGGGCTGCTGGTTCGGCGCGACGGTCGAGACGCCAGGCGGCTATGCCCTGGTGGGCTGCACGGTGGCTCCAGGTTTCGACTTCGCCGACTTCGAGCTGGCCGAGCGCGAGGCCCTGACCCGACTCTACCCTCAGCACCGCGCCCTGATCGAGCGCCTGACCCGCTCATGAAAGCCACCCTCGCGGTCTTTCCTATCACAAGGCTCGCGGTCACGACCGTCTTCTTCGTGTGTGGCCTGGTGACCGCGGCCTGGGTGGCCCGAATCCCGGCCATCAAGGCCAGCCTTAACCTGAGCGCCGGAGAACTGGGACTGGCCCTGGCCGGGATGCCCATCGGGCTGGTGCTGGCGATGCCCGTGACGGGCTTTGCCATCGCCCGGCTGGGCAGCCGCAGCGTGCTGATCTGGGCATCCTTCGCCTTTAGCCTGATCCTGCCCTTGCTGGGCCTCGCTCCCAACGCCTGGTGGCTGTGGGCGATCCTGCTGGCCTTCGGCTTCGCCAGCGCCGCCATGGACATCTCCATGAACGCCCAGGCGGTGGAGGTGGAAAAGGCCTACAACAGGCCGATCATGTCGGGCTTCCACGCCTTCTTTAGCCTGGGGGGGCTGGCCGGGGCGGTGCTCGGGGGCTGGGCTGCTGCAGCCGGGTTGGGCCCGCTGGCTTTTTTCCTGCTGTGTGCGCTGGGCTCGAGCCTCCTCCTGCTGTGGGCCACGCGCCACCTGCTCGCCGCCACCCTCGAGGCGGGCGCGCCGGGTTTTGCCCTCCCGCGCAATGCCGTGCTCCTGGGGCTGGGGGTGATCATCTTCTGCACAGGGCTGGGGGAGGGGGCCATGGCCGACTGGAGCGCGGTCTACCTGCGCGAGGTGATCGGCACCACCGAGGCCCTGGCGGCTTGGGGCTACGCGGCCTTCTCGCTGGCGATGGTGGCGGGCCGCCTCAGCGGGGACTGGCTCACGCATCGAGTTGGTCCGGTGCGGCTGGCCCGGCTGGGTGGCTTGCTGGCCGCTGCTGGCCTGGCGGGGGCGCTGCTGGCGCAGGGACCTGTGCCGGTGCTGCTGGGCTTCGTGCTGGTGGGGCTGGGCTACTGCCCCCTCTTCCCCCTGGTCTTCAGCGCCGCGGGCCGGGTGGAGGGGGTTCACCCCGGCGTGGCGCTGGCCTCGGTGGCTACGCTGGGCTATTTGGGCTTCCTGCTGGGGCCGCCCTTGATCGGCTGGATCGCCCAGATCAGCTCGCTGCGCCTGTCCTTCGCGCTGGTGGCCGCCCTGGCTTTGTGTATCAGCGCGCTGGCGGGGCTTTTGCGCCGCCCGCAGGCCTGACTTCGACCTTGCTCAGGGTTTTCCAGTCGCGGTCTTTGAGCAGCACCAGTGGGTTGATCACGCGCTCGTCGCCGTTCCACCAACTCCCGTAGACGCCAAAGTGCAGGTGGGGCGGGGTGGTACGGGCGTTGCCGGTATTGCCCACGTAACCCAGCAGGGTGCTGGGGGTGACCTCCTGGCCCTCCTCGAGCTCCTTGGCATAAGCGTCCAGGTGGGCATAGTAGTAGCGCCGCCCTCCCGGTCCCAACACGTAGACGTAGTTGCCCCCGAGTTGCCCATAGCCCGTCCGGATCACCACTCCCTCGGTGGCCGAGTAGACCGGCGTGCCCTTGGGGGCGAAGATGTCCTGCCCCTCATGCCTGCGCCCGCCTGGTCGCGGAGCCCCGAAGGTGTCGGCGACCTCTCGCACCCGCACTCCGCGCACCGGCATGAGGATCTCCTTATCCGGCGGCAGGCTGTGCATACGGAAGTCCCAGGGAGGCGGCTCTTCCTGGGCGGCGTCACTCGTGTTCTGCGGTACAGCCTCTTCGGTAGGGCGTTCCTTGAGCAAAACGCACGAGCTCAAAAGCAGCCACATGGCGAGCAGCAGCGGGCGCATTTCCGTCTCCAGGGGGTCTATTCCTCAACGTTGAACCGTTCGGCCACTTCTCGGTAAGCCGGGGCATGGGGAATGAGGCTGGCCTGCCGGGTGTCGTTTTGGGGGGTCAGGCGCACCTCGAGGCTGTCCGGGAAGACTTCCGGTTTTCCCCACTCTACCAGCACGCAGCGGGCCTCGGGGAGGTAGTCCTCCAGGCCAAGGCTGAAGAGCTCCTCCTGGTCGGCCAGGCGGTAGGCGTCGATGTGGACGATGGGGCCTTGGGGGGTGGGGTACTCGTGGATGAGGGTGTAGGTGGGGCTGGTCACCTCGCCCTCGAAACCCAGCGCCTCGGCCAGGAACTTCACCAGCGTGGTCTTGCCCGCGCCCATCGGGCCGGTGAGCAGCACCAGCGCCCCTTCAGGCAGGGCGAGGGCCAGCCTGTGGGCGAAGGCTCGAGTCGCGTCCAGGTCCCTCAGCAGCACCGGAATAGTTTATCGTCTGTGCATTCATGAGACGGCCAAGCCCGGACTTCTGTGAAATGGTATGGTCCTCGATGAGGATGGTGCTTGGTCAATGGCGGTATTTCTGAGGGGTGTATATGAGTCCGAAGAGAGCAATCTACATGGGGACAGCTATTTCTTCTACGACCCCGAGCGTAAATTCCCCTTCGCCACCCTGCTCACCAGCAACGCCCACGACCAGGCTTCCGACCTCGACCGGCCTGGGGTTTTCCGCCTGAACATCGGCGTCGGGAGCGACACCTACCACTCCATGTTCGGCCAACAGCCCCCCTTCCCGAGGGACGGCGGGATCGTGAACACCGGCCACGACTTCACCGCGCTCGACCAGATCATGCCCCACCCCGTCTACGCGGCGATGTCCTGGGTCTGCGTGCTCAATCCCGGCGAGGCCACGCTCGAGGCCGTGAAGCGGCTGCTGGCGGAGGCCTACGAGCTGGATGTCAAAAAACACGCTGAGCGGAAAGCTCGTGGCGGTTCCTGAGCGACACCCAGGGTCAGTCCTTGTAGGGGTCGAACTCGTTGGCCCCGGCCATCACCACGATCAAAGGACGCAGGGTGTGCAGCACCTCGACGGTCTGGCCCTGGGCCTCGAGCACCTCCGGCAGGCGGCGGTAGACGTGGGGGCTCTCGTCGAGGCCGCCCCCGCGCAGGATGACGCCCTTCTGCTTTAGCCACTTCCTCATCGCGCCCTCCGTGACCTGGCCGGGCCGCAGGACCTTCCCGGTCTTGCGGTCTATCTTGCCCAGGGCCTGGCGGCGGCTCATCACCCGGCCCGCGCCGTGAATGGTGGAGAAGAGCGCGGCTTCCTGCAGGGCGCGGGTTTCAGGGGCGGCGTTCACGGTGCCCTGCAGGATCACCGCGTCGTCGCCCATGCTGCCGCCCACGAAGCTCTTCTGGCCGGGGAAAGCCGGGGTTGCGCCCTTGCGCACGACGATGTACTCTTCCCCGCCGTGAGTTTCTTTCCAGGCGAAGTTATGGTGGTTGTGGACGAGCTCGAGCTCCCGCCCGCCCAGGATCTGCACCACCTTGCGGGCCACCCACTCCCGGCCCACGTAGGCGTAGCGCCCGGCCAGGTTCATCAGGGTCCAGTAGGCTTTGCCGAGCTCGGAGTTCAGATCGAGCAGGGCCTCCACCTCCGCACCCCTCGAGCCCCAGGGGCGGTTCTGCGACAGGGCCATGAAGCCCGAGGCGATGGTGTGCCCCAGGCCCCTCGAGCCGAAGTGCACGCCCACCCAGATGCGCTCCGCTTCGTCGGCGAACACGTCTACGTAGTGGTTGCCCAAGCCCACGGTGCCGAGCTGGGCGCGGGCCTTCTCGCGCAGGGCTTTGCGCTCGGCCTTGCCGGGGATGGCTTCCCAGGCCGCGTCCTCGAAGAGGGGGTGGTCCACCGGGGCGTCGTCCGCCCGGTTGGTGCGGCCTAAGCCGAAGGAGATGGAGCTGGCGATCTCCTCGGCGATGGCCTCGAGGTGGGGCTGAATGTCTTCCAGGGTGAGGTCGGTGCGGATGGCCGCGTTGCCGCAGGCGATGTCGAAGCCAACGCCCGCTACCGAGACCTTATCGCGGTAGGCCGCCACCCCGCCCACGGGCATGATGTAGCCAAAGTGCCCGTCCGCCATCAATGCGGCCCGCTCGGCGCGGCTGGCCACGTCGCGAAGCTGCCCGAGGGTCTGGGCGTCGTGCTGACCGAATACGGGGATTCCGTCCTCGAAGCGCATGGTTTTCACCTCCATGATTGCAGGTTTCCTCTGGCCGGTTTGTGCAGCGCTTCAGTGCATGAGGCATGAAAAAAGCCCGCTGCGCGAGCGGGCCGGGATGAAAAAAGCTCTCAGCCGATGCGACAACCCCCCACCCGCGTGATCATAGGTCGGAAATTCTGGCTGGGTCGAGGTATCAGGCTGAACATGCGCTTGGCTCCAAAAGAGCAGGGGCGATTCGATGGATCGCCCCTGCGTCTGGTGCCGGGAGCGGGACTTGAACCCGCATGAGCTTGCGCTCGCTACCCCCTCAAGATAGTGTGTCTACCAGTTCCACCATCCCGGCGAAGGCAAAGGACAGTTTAGGAGTCAGCCCTGGGCTTGTCAAGGAGGCGTGGTGGGTGTAGTGTGGCCCCTGAGCCCGCTAGGGCCAAACAACCCGGCTGAAAGTCCCTGGTGCTGTGGCGCGTAGTCGCAGCTTAAAGTGGGGAAACCGGTGAAGCAGGTAACTGTGTATTCCGGTACTGTCGCGCAGCGGTGAGGGTGCATGGGGTCTGAAGGACCACCGCCTCGAGTCCGAATACCTGCCAGGGAGTCTCCCGACCCGATTAGGGAGACACCTCTCGCACGAAGAGGGAGTATTCGGGGAAATCACCGCTTTTGATGCCCCTGCTCCCGCAGGGGCATTGTCTGTGCCCCAACCTCGGCGTGAAGGCCGGGTGCCCGTGGACGAGCTCAGGAGGCATGGATGAAACGCGGTTTGTTGTTTCTCGTCAGCTTGCTCTTGTCGGTGGCTCTGGCTCAGTTTCCCCGCACCGTCACCGACGACGCAGGCCGTTCCGTAACGCTGAAAAAAGCGCCACAGCGCATCGTGAGCATGCTGCCCTCGGCCACCGAGACCATCTGCTCGCTTTCCGAGGCGGCCTGCAAGCGCATCGTGGCGACCGACCAGTTCTCCAACTGGCCTGAGATGGTGAAGGGCCTGCCCAAGGCGGGCGGGTTCATCAACCCCAACCCCGAGCTCATCGTCTCGCTCAAGCCCGACCTGGTGATCATCAGCCAGGGGAGGCTGCTGGAAGCGCTGGAGCGGGCCGGGCTTACCGTGTACGTGACCAACCCTAAGACTTATGACGACATCTTCCGCACGGCGCGGGCTTACGCCGAGTTGCTGGGGCTCAGGGCCGAGGCGGAGCGGCTGGTGGCGCGTGTACAGGCCGAGGTGTTCGCCCTTGAGACCCGTGCGGCCAAAGCTTCCGAGCGCCCGCTGGTCTACTACGAGATCGACCCCACCCCCTACACGGTAGGCCCCTCCTCCTTCATCGGGACGCTCATCAGCAAGGCCAGGGGACAGAACATCATCCCCGCCGAATTGGGCCCCTTCCCCAGGATCAACCCCGAACTGGTGGTGCAGAAGAAGCCGCAGGTAATGGTGGTGACCCACCCGGAGGTGTCGGCGATCAGAAACCGTCCGGGGTGGGCCAGCGTGCCGGCGGTGAGGAACAACCGGATCTGCGCCTTCAGCGGTGAGGCCTCCGACCTGCTCTCGAGGCCGGGCCCGCGGGTAGCCCAGGGGTTGAAGCTCTTGATCGAGTGCTTTCACCCCAGCCTGAAGTGAGGCGGCTTTAGGATGCGGAGGGCTTCCCTGCAGGCCGCGCTATCTCCCCGGTCAGGAGGGGCTTGGGGTGGACGACGCCTGCTGGTCTTCGCCGGCCTCTTGCTCCTGCTGGTTCTGGCCTTCGTCGTGGGGGTGGGGCAGGGGGCGGTGAGCATTGCGCCGCTCGAGGTCTTCCGTGCCCTCGCCGGCTTGCAGGAAAACCCCATCGTCACCGACCTGCGCCTGCCTAGGGTGCTGGGGGCCGTGCTGGTTGGCGCGGCTCTGGGGCTGGCGGGGGCGGCCTACCAGGGGTTGTTCCGCAACCCGTTGGCCGACCCCTACCTGATGGGCGTGGCCGCGGGGGCGGCTTTCGGCTTCACGCTCTCGATCAGCTTTGCCGGGATGGTGGGGGCCTTCGGGGGGGCGCTGTTCTTCGCCAGCGTACCCGGCTTCGCCGCCTTCGGGGCCTTCGTGGGCGCGCTGCTAGCGGTGGCCTTCACGCTGTTGCTGGCGGGCGGGGCGGCCCGCAGCCACGACCTGATCCTGGCCGGGGTGGTGGTGGGCAGCATTCTGACCGGGCTCTCCACGCTGGTGCTGTTGCTCGACTCCGACCGCATCCGCGAGGTGTTCAGCTATACCTTGGGTAGCCTGGCTTTCATGGGCTGGCGAGGGGTGGAGGTGATGGGTGTCGCGCTGGTGGTGGCCTCACCCCTGCTGCTGGGGTTGAGCCGGGCCCTCAACGCGCTCTCGCTGGGCGAGGAGACCGCCCGCAGCCTGGGCCTGCCGCTGCCCCGGCTACGCCTGCTCTTGATCGCCCTCTCCACCCTCCTGACCGCCATCGCAGTGGTCTACGCGGGCATTATCGGCTTCGTGGGCTTCGTGGCCCCCCACATCCTGCGCCGGCTGGTGGGGGGCGACTACCGCTTTTTGCTGCCCGCTTCTGCGCTGGGTGGAGGGTTGTTGCTGGTACTGGCCGACCTGCTGGCGCGGGTGGTGGCCCGCCCCACCGAACTGCCGGTGGGGGTGGTCACTACGCTGCTGGGGGGGCCGTTCTTCTTGTATTTGCTGTGGAGGGCAAGGCATGCTTAGCGCTGGGCGTAAAACGCAAGGTGCAGAGGGGCTCCGGGCCGAGGGGTTGAGCTTTGCTTATCGGGGAAAACCCGTCCTCACGGAGGTCGGCCTCGAGCTACGCCCTGGGGAGTGGCTGGCCCTTTTGGGCCCCAACGGCGCGGGGAAATCGACGCTGCTGCGGCTGCTGGCGGGGTTGCTTAAGCCGAGCGCGGGGCGGGTCGAACTCGATGGCCAACCGCTGGAGGGGGTTACGGGCTACCGGCGCGGCCAGACCATCGCCTTCCTGAGCCAGAACGGCGGCTACCCCGAGGACATGACGGTGGAGGAGGTCGTGCGGCTGGGGCGTACCCCCCACCTGGGGCTCCTCAAGCGTGAGGGCAAGGAGGACCAGGAGGCCGTGGAGTGGGCGCTCGAGCAGACCCAGACCCGGCCCTTCCGCCACCGCCTGCTGCCCACGCTCTCGGGCGGGGAGCGTCAGAGGGTGCTGTTGGCGCGGGCTCTGGCGGCCAAGCCACGCTATTTGCTGCTCGACGAGCCCACCGCTCACCTCGACCTGCACCACCAGGCCGAGTTCGTGGCTTTGCTGACGAGCCTGCGCGCAGGGGGCATCGGCATCCTCACGGTGCTGCACGACCCCAACCTGGCCCTGCGGGCCGACCGCGTGGCCTTCCTCAGCGCAGGCCGCATCGTGGCCGAGGGCGAGCCAAGAACGATCGTCACCCAGCCGATTCTGGACCACGTCTACGGCCCGATGGTGCGGGTGCACGAGGTCGAGGGGCGCCCGGTGGTGCTGCTGGGGTGAGCCGTGCCGAAGACCTCGAGCCCCCTGACCCGTTGCAGCCTCAAGGTGACCGAGCGGTTGCTGCTGTTGGACCTGGGCGAGGTGCGCCGGGTGCGCTCGCAGGACGGGCCCTGCTTGGTGCGCTACCTGGTGGTGGTGCGTGAGCGAGGTCCCTACGGCCCCCTGCTCGCACGGGAAGGGGTCGCGGCGGCCCAGGCGCTGGTGTATGCGCTGCCCGTGGACCTGCTCGAGTTCAGCTTCGATGCTCGGGGCCTGAGCCTGCCGGGGCTGCGCTTCTACGCTTGCGAGCCGGAGTTCGTGGAGACGCCCCTGTACGCCTGGTTGGAGGGATGATGGCGCAGGACTGGCGCGAAGAGGTTAAGACCGAAAAACCCTACCGCAAGCCCACCGGCCAGCGGCGGGGCTTGGTCATCGTGAACACCGGCGACGGCAAGGGCAAGACCACCGCCGCGTTGGGATTGGTGCTGCGGGCGGTGGGGCGCGGGTACACGGCGCGCATCTTCCAGTTCATGAAGCACGCGGGGGCAGCCTTCGGCGAGCACCGGGCGCTGGAAAGGCTGGGGGTGGAGATCGAGGGCCTGGGGGATGGCTTTAGCTGGACCTCGAAAGACCTCGAGCGCTCGGCGGCACTGGCCTACGCAGGCTGGCGGCGGGCCAGGGAGGCCGTGTTGGGGGGAGAGTACTTCCTGGTGGTGCTCGACGAGATCACCTATCCCATCCGCTACGGCTGGGTGCCGCTCGAGGAAGTCCTGGAAACCCTACGCCAGCGGCCCAAAAAGGTCACGGTGGTCCTCACCGGGCGGGGTGCTCCCGAACCCCTGATCGAACTCGCCGACACGGTGAGCGAGGTCAGGAAGCTCAAGCACGCCTTCGACGCCGGGGTTCCAGCCCAGCGGGGGATCGAACACTAGGAGGGGTGGGCGTGTGGCCGAAGACGACCCTGCGCCATAAGACCCTGATCGTGGATCTGGGCGCTTCGCGGCGGGTGCTCTCGAGCGCCCCCTTTCGGGGTGGCCCCAGCTACAGCCGCTACCTCGTGAACCGCACCGTGCCGAAGGACTTCTGCCCCCCGGACGTGGTGGGCGTAGTCCGGGCCGAGTTGGAAGGGCTGGGCCTCCCCCCCAGCGCCTGCGTGGCCCACCTGACCGCGGTGGACGTGGCCGCCTATGCCTACGCCGAGGCGGAGGAGCAGGGGGTGCTGGCCCAGGTCTGGCTCACCGCGGGCCTGGGTAACCTCGCCTCGCCGGGGCTTTCCCCGCTCGCGTCTCCCCGTCCGGGGACCATCAACGTGCTGGCGGTGCTCCACGCCGATCTGGCCGAGGCGGCCATGGTGGAGGCGGTGCAGGTGGTGAGCGAGGTCAAAGCCCGCCAACTCAGGCAGCGCGCCACGCGGGAGGGCTACCCCGCCACCGGCACCAGCACCGACACGGTGAGCGTGGCCCTGCTGGAGGGGCCCCGGCAGAACTACTGTGGGGCGGTGACCCCGGCGGGGCGGGCCCTGGGGCGGGCGGTGGACAGGGCCCTGTCGGCGGCGCTGGAGGGTGCGTGAGCATATTGCTGGCGATGCTGCTGGACTGGCGCTTCGGCGAGCCACCTGCGAAGCTGCACCCCGTGGTCTGGATGGGCCACTACCTGCGGTGGGCGGAACGCTGGCTGAAAGGGCGCGCTCCTCGAGCCGCCCTCGGGCTGGGGGCCGTGAGCTGGCTGCTGGGGGCCGGGCTGGTGGTCTTGGTGTACTGGGCCCTGGCGCGCCTGCTCGCGCCGCTGCCCGAGTGGGCTGAAGCCGTCCTGGCCGCGCTGCTGCTCAAGCCGCTCTTCGCCTTCCGCATGCTGCTGGGGGAGGCTTTGGCCGTCGAGCTCGAGCTCAGGCAAAGCCTCGAGCGGGGCCGCGCCCGCTTGAGCCGCATCGTCAGCCGGGACACCCGTAGCCTTGATGAGGCCGAGGTGCGCGAGGGGGCGCTCGAGTCGGTGAGCGAGAACCTCTCGGATTCCCTGGTGGCTCCCCTCTTCTGGTTCTTGCTGCTGGGCCTGCCGGGTGCCGCACTCTACCGCTTCGCCAACACCGCCGACGCCATGTGGGGCTACCGGGGTGAGTGGGAGTGGGCGGGCAAGTTCGCGGCCCGCGCCGATGACGTGCTGAGCTGGCTGCCTGCCCGCCTCACGGCGGTGGCCTTGTGGCTGTGTCACCCTGGTTTCGGCTTGACTGCTCTGGCCACCGAGGCCCGCAAGACCCCCTCGCCCAACTCGGGCTGGCCCATGGCGGCCCTGGCGCTGGGGCTGGGCGTCCGGCTGGGCAAGCCCGGCGTGTACGTGCTCAACCCCAAAGGCCGCCGCCCCACGACGCGGGACTTCGGCGCGGGCCTGGCCTGGACGGCTCGAGCTGGCTGGATCTGTGGTCTGGTCTTCACCCTCTTCGAGCTATGGAAGGCAGCCTATGCTTGACGACGTGCTCAGGCCCATCCACGGTGGGCCCGACGGTGGCCCTGAGCCCCGCTATGACTTCTCCACCAACGCCAACGCCCTGGGCCCCGATCCCTTTGCCCTGGAGGTTATCCGGGCCGCCGATCCCAGCCGTTACCCCGACCCGCTCTACGTCGAGTTGCACCGGGCCATCGCCCATCATCACGGCGTGGGTCCCGAGCAGGTGGCGGTGGGCTCAGGCAGCAGCGAGCTGATTCATCGTCTCGTTCGTTGGCGTTGGCTCAGGGGCCCTATGCTCATCCTGCCGCCCACCTTTTCCGAGTACGCCCGCGCCGCCCAGCCCGCCGAGTTGCCGCTGCTGAAGGCCCAGGGCCCTCGGGAGTTCCTCGAGCTCTTGCCCAGGGCCACCCTGGCCTTCTTGTGCGTGCCCAACAACCCCACAGGCGAGGTCTATTCCTTCCTCGAGGAGGCCGCCCGCCGGGCCGAGCGGGGGAAGGTGGCTTTGGTGCTGGACCTGGCCTATCACGCCCTCACCCAGGACCCACCCCCGCTGCCCGAGGGGGTCTGGCGGCTGTACAGCCCCAACAAGGCCCACGGCCTGACCGGGGTGCGAGCGGCCTACCTGCTGGCTCCCTGCGACCTCGCCCACTTCCGCAACCTCGCGCCTTCGTGGGTGCTTGGGGTGCACGGCGAGGCTTTCCTGCGGGCGGTGTTGCAGCCGGCTTCGCGGGGCTGGCTCGAGGCCACCCGCCAAACCCTGTGGCGCTGGCGCGGCGAACTGGCCGAGGGCTTGCGGGAGCTGGGCCTGGAGGTGCGCGAGGGGGTGGCCAATTTCCTGCTGGTGCGGGTGGGGAAGGCCACCCCCGTGGCGCGGGCGCTGCGCGAGCAGGGCGTGCGGGTGCGCGACTGCACCTCGTTCGGGCTACCCGAGTGGCTGCGGCTCTCCGCTCAAGCTCCCGAAGCCCAGCAGGCGCTGCTCGAGGGCCTGCAGGCCGTGCTGCCGGAGGTGAGGCGCTAGATGGCCAAGGCCCTCATGGTCCAGGGCTGCACCAGCGGGGCGGGCAAGAGCTTCCTGGTAACCGCCTTGTGCCGCGCTTACGCCCGGAGGGGCTTGAGGGTCGCGCCCTTCAAGGCCCAGAACATGAGCAACAACGCACGGGTGGTGAAGGGGGGTGAGATGGGCAGCGCCCAGTACTTCCAGGCCCTGGCCGCCGGGGTGGAGCCGGAAGTCCGCATGAACCCCGTGCTCATCAAGCCCGAGGCCGACACGAAAAGCCAGGTGGTGCTGCTGGGCCGGCCCGACCTCGAGCTCTCGAGGCTGCCCTGGGCCGAGCGCAAGGAAAGGCTCTGGCCGGTGGTGCGCGAGGCCCTGCACTCGCTGCTGGAGGACTTCGACCTCCTCGTCCTCGAGGGGGCGGGCAGCCCGGCGGAGATCAACCTCAAGCATGCCGACATCGTGAACATGCGGGTGGCCAAAGAGGCCGGTGCGCGGGTCTTGCTGGTGGCCGACATCGACCGGGGCGGCGCCTTCGCCCACCTCTACGGGACCTATGCGCTGCTGGAGCCCGAGGAGCAGGCCCTGGTGGCAGGGTTCGTATTGAACAAGTTCAGGGGCGACGCTAGCCTGCTTCCTCCCGGCCCCCAGCAGCTTTTCGAGCTCACCGGCGTGAGGACGCTGGGGGTGCTGCCGATGTGGCATACCCATGGTCTGCCCGAGGAGGACGGGGTTCTGGGGCCCCATCCTTCCCAAGGCGCGGGCTTCACGGTGGCGGTGCTGGCCTACCCCCGCCTCTCCAACCTCGACGAGTTCGAGCCCCTGAAGCACCTCGAGGGGGTGCGGCTGGTCTGGGCCAGGAGCGCGCGGGAACTGGCCGGGGCCGATCTCCTGGTCCTGCCGGGCTCCAAGCACACCAGGGCCGACCTCGAGTGGCTGCGCGCGCAGGGCTTGGAGGAGGCCATCCTGGCCCACCACCGCTCGGGTAGGCCGATCCTGGGCATCTGTGGCGGCCTGCAGATGATGGGCGCGGCCCTGCGCGACCCGGAGGGCCTCGAGGGCGGGGGCTCGGCGCGGGGACTGGAGCTGTTCCCCTACCAGACGGTGTGGGTGCGGGAGAAGGTCCAGCGCCGCACCACCCTGAGGCTCCCCCGGCTCGAGGGCTACTGGTCGAGCCTGTCGGGCCTCGAGGTCGAGGGTTACGAGATCCGGCACGGGCGGACGGGCGAGGGCGGCTTGGTCTATGCCCAGGGCAACCTGCTGGCCGTCTACTTTCACGGCTTGTTCGAGAATGAAGGCGTGCTCGAGGGCCTTTTCGGTGGCCGAGCCCCTGGACTCGAGGACACCTTCGAGCGCCTGGCCGACTTCCTCGAGGCCCACCTGGAGCCCGGCGTGTTGGAGAGGCTGATTTCGGAGGGAGTGTCGTGAGCGTGGAAATCTGGCTGGTGCGCCACGGCGAGACCCTGTGGAACGCGGAGGGCAGGCTCACGGGCTGGAGCGACGTGCCCCTGAGCGCGCTGGGCGAAGCTCAGGCAAGGGCCCTGTTCCCGCTCCTTGCCGCAGAGCACTTCGACAGCGTGGTGTCCTCAGATCTTCGGCGGGCCGTTCACACCGCCCGGCTGGCCTATGGCGAGCCCGAGCGGCGGCTTTCGGCGTTGCGTGAGCTGGATTTCGGCAAGCTCGAGGGCCTGAAGTGGACCGACCTCGCCGAGCCCCACAGGATGGCCCTGCTGGAGTTCGAGGGGTTTCAGGCTCCAGGAGGTGAGTCCACGGCCCGGATGCGCTCGAGGGTGTATGGCTTCCTCGAGGGGCTTCCACCGGGGCGGCACCTGGCCTTCACCCACGGCGGCGTGTTGCGCGTGGTGCTGCGGGATTTCGAGCAGGACCGCTTTCTACCACCCTGCGCGGTGGTGGGGCTGGATTGGACGAGGCGTAGGGTATTGTTCGTGCGAGGTGGGGAGGGGCTGGATGGAGGCTAGGCTCATCCTGGTCACGGGCGGGGCGCGCGCGGGCAAGAGCGCATTCGCCCAGGAAGAGGCCCGCAGGTTGGGCGATGGACGGGTGAGTTTCATCGCCACGGCCCAGGCCCTCGACGAGGAGATGAAAGAGCGCATTGCGGCACACCGGGCCGAGCGCCCTCGGGAGTGGCAGACCCTCGAGGAGCCCCTGAACGTGCCCGCCGCCCTGCGCCAGGCCCGCCACGAGGTGGTGCTGCTGGACTGCCTGAGCTTGTGGGTTTCCAACCTGCTGCTGCGCGAGCCGGACCCAGTGGAGAGCAGCCAGGCGCTGCGCCCCTACGTCGAGGAACTGCTGGATGCGCGGCGAGAGACCGGCAAGCGCTTGCTGGTCGTGACCAACGAGGTGGGCATGGGCATCGTCCCCGAGAACGCCCTGGCCCGGCGCTACCGCGACCTGCTGGGCTGGGCCAACGCCCGCCTCGCCCATGAGGCCGGTGCGGTGTACCTGATGGTCGCGGGCCTTCCCCTGAAGCTCAAATAGAGGTGAAGCATGCGATTACCCGAGATCAAACCCATCCAGACCCGCTGGCTCGAGGCCGCCTGGGCGCGGCAGGACAGCCTGACCAAGCCCCCTAGGGCCCTGGCCTACCTGGAAGAACTCTCCGTGCGACTGGCCGCGATCCAGCAGAGCCTGCGCCCCGAGCTGGGCAAGGGAGCGGTCATCGTCTGCGCTGCCGACCACGGGGTGAGCGCCGAAGGGGTCTCGGCTTATCCGCCCGAGGTCACGGGGCAGATGGTGCTCAATTTCCTGCGGGGGGGCGCGGCCATCAACCAGATTGCCCGCGCCGCCGAAGCCGAGGTCTGGGTGCTGGACGTAGGGGCACGCGCCGAGTTCGAGGACCACCCGGCCCTCATCCGCGCAAAAGTGCGCCCGGGCACGGGCAATATCGCCCTCGAGGCTGCCATGACCCCGGCTCAGGCTGAAGAGGCCATAGAGGCGGGCATGGAGGCAGCACGGCGGGCCATCCGGGAGGGAGCCACCCTCCTGGCGGCGGGGGACATGGGCATCGGCAATACCACGGCGGCAGCCGCGCTCACGGCGGCCATCTTGGGACTTCCCGCCGAGGCCGTCACCGGGCGGGGCACCGGCGTGGACGAGGAGGGCTATCGCCGTAAGGTGGGGGTGGTGG
>NZ_QWLA01000030.1 GCF_003574095.1 Calidithermus roseus | reverse complement strand
GACCTCAACCTGCCCCGCCCCAGCGAGCAGCCCCCCCTCGAGATCGCCGAGCTGCGCTCGGGCATCGAGGAACTGCTGGTTCACATCAAGGAGTTGCTCGAGGCCCGCGAAGCCCTCTTCGCCACCCTGGCCCACGACCTCAAGACCCCCCTACTGGCCGGGCTGCGGGCGCTGGAGTACCTCGAGCAGGCCGACACCATCGGCGCCCAGCAGCGCAAGCAGGTGCTGCACGAGCTGTGGACGGAGCTGTCGGGAGCCTACCAGTTGGTGGAAAACCTGCTCACCGCCAGCCGCATGGAAAACCAACGGCCTCAGCTTGAGCCTATCCTGCTGCTGTCGCTGCTGGAAAACATGCGCCTGCGCTTCCAGCGCCGGGCCGCCGAGAAAGGCGTGACGCTGGTGGTCAGCGGCAGCGGCCAAGCCAGGGCCGACCGCTACCTGCTCGAGCGGGCGCTGACCAACCTCATCGAGAATGCCCTGCGCTTCACCCGCAGCCGCATCGTGCTACGCTGCGGCGAAGGCTGGGTCGAGGTCGAAGACGACGGCCCCGGCCTGCAGGAGCCGCTGGAGCAACTCTCCCAACCTTTTCGCAGCCAGCGCCTGCGCGGTATCCGGGCAGGCAGCGCGGGCCTGGGCCTGTTCATCGTGCGCCGGGTGGCCGAGCTTCACGGCGGCAGCCTGCACGACTCGCGGGGACCGCTGGGGGGAGCCTGCCTGCGAATCCGACTCGGATGAATACCCAGGCCCTGCCAAACGTGCTACGGTAGTTACGTGCGCCTGATCATCGCCGACGACCATCCGCTATTCCGCATGGGCCTGCGGGCGGCGCTCGAGCTACAAGGCTACGAGGTGGTGGCCGAGACCGGCGATGGCCTCACGGCAGTTCAGCGAGTGCAAGAACTGGAGCCCGACGCCGTGCTGCTGGACATTCGCATGCCCGAACTCGACGGCCTCAGCACTGCCCGCAGGCTGCGCGAGGGGGGCTATGGAGGGCTCATCGTCATGCTCACGACCTTCGGCGAACCCGCCCTGCTCTACCAAGCGGCCCAGGCTGGCGTCGACGCCTACTGGTCGAAGGAGATGCCCCCCGAGGAGCTGGGCCAGCGCCTCAGCCGCCTGGCACAGGGCCTCGAGCCCAAGCTGCAAATCCCCGACCTGCCCACCCTCAGCCCCCGCGAAAAGGAGGTCCTGACCCAACTCGCCAAGGGACAGTCCACCAAGGAGATCGCTCGCGGCCTCAAACTCTCCCCCGAGACCGTCAAGGACCACCTCGAGCGGCTGTACGCCAAGCTCGACGCGCGCAATCGGGTGGAAGCGCTCGAGCGGGCCAGGGGCCTGGGGCTGCTGTAACCCCATTCCCCTGCGAAGGGGTTGGTTTTCATGCCAAACAGCGTTACCTTTGTTACAACTTAGGGGTTAGGGGGTCCCACTATGCTCAGGCCAGCAGGTATTGCCCTAATTTCGGCCCTGATTTTCATGTTTATCGTCGTGGTCTTCCTCAGCATCATCATCAATAACGCCGTGAGCAACCAGCGAAACGCCTCCGATTTCCTGAGAACTTCCCAGGCCCAGTTCGCTGCGGAGGCCGGCCTCGACGATGCGGTGGCCACCGTCTGGCACCGCTTGTGGGGAACCATCCCCCTCGCGGAGCGAAGCCTGACGCGCTACAACACCGAGTTGAGCAAGGATCCCCTCAAGCTGGGCACACCTGGCGCAGTCTACAAAAGCCCCCTCAAGACCCTCCCTGCAGGCTCGAGCTACAGCTATGAAATCAGTCGGTTGCCCGATGTTACCTCCAATGGGGTCACCCAGTCCATACTCTTGCGGGTCAAAGCCACCGGAACCCTCCCTGACAGGAAGACCACACGCATACTTCAGTCAGATTTCGCCGTCCAGAGGGGATTCTTCCCCTTCGATTTCGCTTTGCTCACTGACAAAGCCGAGTGCCTGTTCTGCCATGCCGACATCAAAAGCCTCGACGTGCTCAGGGGGGTACCTGACGAAGACAATCCGGACTCATGGTGGCGTCGCGCCAAGGTGGGGGTGCTGGATAGCTTGATCATGCGCGGCGACGAACACGCGGGCATGGTGAGCGGCTCGCTGCTGACCCGCGGCAGTGTGTACCAGCAAGGTGGCAGTCCCGGTGTGTCCAATCAGCTCTATACCAATATGACGGTGGGTCAGGACAGGATCAGCCAGGATCAACCTGTCGCCATCAACAGCAATCCCAACTACCAAGCTGACTGCAAGGCCAATCCTGCTAGCTGCAACATCAAGCGCGCGCTGTACCTAAACTACCCAACCGGCAGCAGCGTCGGCGACTTCCCCGACGGAGAACTGCCCACTAACTTCCCCCTCCCCATTCCCGACGCCAATAACAACCGCGTCATTGACGATAACGAGTGGAAAGCGGCTTTAGACGAAAGCACAGCGGGGACGAGCGACACGTATCCCGCCGGCAGCATCACCGCAGACATGCAGATAGCACCGAGTTCCCTCTCCTGGGGAGGAAGCCGCCAGACTCGGACCTCCAGCGACCTGGGTACCCTACCCAACACGGTAATCCTGGACGGCAGCCGCAATCCTATCCTGATCAGTGGGACCGTCTTCATCAATGGGGACCTGATCATCCGGGGCAGGACTAGCGGCAACGGCACCATCATTGCGCGAGGAAACGTCTACGTTTTGGGGGACCTCACCTACGACTGCACCATCACCCAGAATAGGTCCAGCTGTGACTACAGCAAGCAGAGCGAATTACCTCAGCTCAGCCTGATTGCGGGGGGCAGCGTTCTGGTGAGTGATTACGCTACCGTAACGACCCTCAACGAGAGCGAGTTAGATCTGCTGAAGCAAGGCAACGTGCAAGCCAGCTTCACTTACTGCAAGAATAACCCCCCAGACCCTAGCCGATGCGGCCCACGAAGCGACTTCCTCCAACCCAATTTCATCCTAACGCAGATGGCTAACTTCAACCGTGACGAGTTGTGGAAGGCCCTCAACGACTCTACCTACACGCCCCGCTTCTACACTTACGGCGAAGGCGAAGTGTACTACACGAACAACTGCACCCACAACGCGCAGGATTACAGCGCTTACAGATCGCTTTCTGAGGCTTCCAAGAGCGGAGGCTCGGTTCAGTTGTGTACCGGGGACACAGAGGTGGCCGGAAAAGCCAAGTCCATACCCGCTACATTACCCTCAAATGTGGCTGGGGCAGCCAAAATTGAGCTGAATCCCAAGTCCTTCACTGCTGAGGACATCAAAAATCTCTGGATCGAAAGCGTCCGGAACAGGTCCACTGGCCCATTACGCACCGACGGTCTGCTATACTCTGCCAATTCCATCTTCTCCGTGCTTCCCCAGGACAACCCCGGCGCGGTGACCAAAGGCCAGTGGGACTTGAGGGGAGCGCTGGTAGCCCCGGACACCGGCATCCTCGCACCCGGCCCCTGCGCTAACGGCGAAACGGCCAAGACCTGTACCGTCAACGGCATCACGTACGAGAACTTCGGCCTCAGAATCTACCACGACAGCCGACTGCGGCCCCGCATCGCGCAAGCCCAGAGGCTTGGGCTGTTTCGTAGCCAGTGGCAGGTGGTAGCCCAATGAGGTCGCAGGGCCTGACCCTCCTCGAGCTCCTCGTTATCCTGGGAGTGCTAGCGATCCTGCTGAGCATAGGAATATCAGGCTACATCAGCTACCGGCGGAGCCTGCTCATCCGCGAAGCGACCACCCAGTTCGCCACCGACCTGGCTTACTGGCGCTCCCAGGCACGCAAGACCTCGAGGAGCTATCAGTTCGTGGTCATCCCAAACACCAACACCTATCAGGTAGGTGAGTACGACAAAAGTTCGTCTGGTGGCTTCAAAGGCATCCCTATAACCAAGAACTTGCCCACAGGAGCGATATTCACTCAGGTCAAGGATTCAACTTTTCAATTCTTTGCTCCCTATGGCGTGACCTCCGCAGCCAACAACTCCATTGAGATCCAGGCTTTAGGCAACCGCAGACTCCAGGTCAACCTGGTTGGCCTCACGGCCAAGGTGGTGGTCCGTGCGCCGTGATGGCCTCACCCTCATCGAGGTCCTGGTCGCTCTGGTTATCATCACAGTGACCACACTGCTGCTGGGTTACTTCATCAGTGGCTACACTGCTACCAACACCGCCCGCAGCGACACCCAGGCCCAGGTCTTCGCTCGCAGTTATTTCGAGGCGGTGCGCTCGGAGTGGGCCACGCCACCGGACTATAAAAACAAGCCCCTCCCTGACCCCGCGGCCCTCACCGGTCTCCCTTCTGGTTTCAGAGTAGTCAGCTACGGGGTGAGCGGCAAGGAAATTGTGGGAGGTGAGGAGATACTGCGGGACATTCGCCTCGAACTCATCGGCCCCAAGAACAAGGCCTTCATCTTCGAGACGCGGATCGTCAAGCCGCCTTACTAGGAGTTATGGAGTGATGCGAGCACTGCGCCAGGGATTCACCCTTCTCGAGCTCCTGCTCGCTGCAGGCATCACCCTCCTGTTGCTGGGGCTCATCGCCCAGGGCCTGCGCAGCGGCAGCGATACCAGCCGCTACATCCAAACCGCCCAGAGCACCCTCGAGGACCTGCGCTTCGCAGGCAACCTTGTCAGCGACTACCTCTCTACGGCAGTTTTCATCTATCCAAAGGGCATCACCCTCACGCTCAATAGCGGCTGTGAAAGCTACACCGTGTGCAACCCGCTGACTAACAGCAACCAGTGGACCATCGGAAGCGACCCCATCATCGCCGCTATCTTGCCGCCTGAAGATTCAGGCATAGCCTGCGCCGACACGTCGGCGGGAAAGCGTGGCTGTCACCGCTTCTTCGCCGTCTACGCCCTCTCTCGAGGCAAGGTGGTGGAAGCCGCGAGTGGTGCCGAAAATCCCGGCCCTGACCCCACCAACAATGACAAGTGGACGCTTTACGTCAACCTGAAGTACCTCTCCGATCCCAAAGAGCAGAAAGACTTCCAGAATAACGAAGTTGCCTTCACGCCCCCCAACACTAAGATTCCCGTAAAGCTGACCAATACCCAGGGCAACCTGCTAGCCGACTACATCAAACCCGGCGACGGCCTGACAGCCAGCTTCGAGAGGTGTCTTGACTTTAGCAGTGGAGAAATCGCCAGCCTGGGCAGTTGCAACGACGTGCTGCCTGCGAACCTGGGCATCTATACCAGCGCAGCCCGCGTGCGCTTCAGCCTGTTGGGCCAGATCACTAGCGGGAGCAGGATCCACACCTTTCCTGGGCCAACCCAGCCGCTGGTTTTCCAGGTGGGAGCCCGCAATCTCAGTGTGCGTAAGTAAGTCCTGGTATACTCGAGCCACGTGAAACTGCTCATTACCATCGTCCAAGACGCCGACGCCCCCGGACTCATCAAGGCCCTGGGCGAAAAAGGCATCCAAAGTACGAAGCTCTCGAGCACCGGCGGCTTCCTGCGTGAAGGTAACACCACGCTGCTGATCGGTCTGGAGGAGGCTCAGGTCGAAGTGGCCAAGGAGATCATCCGCGAGAAGTGCCGCACGCGCACCCGTCTCATCACGCCCGGCGTCCCCCTGGCCGAAGCCCCCGATCCCTTCCTGGCCCAGCCGGTCGAGGTCAAGGTGGGGGGGGCAGTGGTGTTCGTGCTGACGGTAGACGAGTTCTTGAAGGTCTGAAGCAGGCAGTTCGGCAAACGCCAGGGATGGCTCAGGGCTCCTGCTTGACAGCGGGCGAGGGGTTTGGCTAAACTTGTGAGCGCTGTCAGGCTCAGCACCTGGCGCTAAAACTTGCCTCCATAGCTCAATTGGTAGAGCTCCCGACTCTTAATCGGTAGGTTCCAGGTTCGAGTCCTGGTGGGGGCACCAGAAAACAAAGCCCAGCACGAAGAAAACCGGGGTACTCCTTACCCCGGTTCTTCGCTTTTTACCCACAATCGCTTCAACCAATATAGAGTCGGTTCATCGCGGATGTGCAAATCACCAAAGTAGGGCCAATTTTGCGTGCTACCATTAGCCCGTCCCGTGGGAAGACTTATTCATTCCATACTTAATCAGCTGCCCAAGATCCCCTTCCCCCACAGGTGGGCTTCGCTGGTGGGTATGGTGATTTGGGGATATGGCTCGAGGGAACTCGGAGCCACCCAAACCCTGGGGCTATTCGGCTTTATTCCACTCCTGCCCTGGGTTTGGCGTGACGGGCAGCGCAGCCTGCTGTGGCTGGCCCCGCTCTACCTGACCTACATGGGCACTCTTTTCACTTTCCGCAACCGCGAGATCGAGGCCGTGTTCATGCCGCACGGGGTATTGCCCAGCCTCTCGGCGCTGATCCTGCTGGTCCTGTGGCGACAACGCGAGCTCAGTCAGCAGCTCCAGATGCAGGAGACCCTGCGCCAGATGCAGGTGCTCGAGGAGGGCAGCATCGAAATCAGCGCCGCCCCTGAGCCAGCAGAGTTGGTGGAGACGGGGGTGGAGGCAGTAGCCAAGCTCGGGGTGGCTCCCCACATCGCCTTCGTGCGCTTTCGTGAGGGCAAGCCGGTGGTCATCAGCGCCCGAGGCGACCTTAGGCGCTATCAGGGACGCAAGCTGCCGCGCCAGCAACTGAGCATGCGGGCCACCCTGACCGACTCCTTCTCGCTGGGCAGCTACCTCGAGGGTGTGCCCGAGAGCGCCAAATGGTCCAGCGCCGCCGTGCCGGTATCGGCCCGCCAGGGCCGGTCGCTGGGCGTGCTGATCCTGGCGCGGGACGGAGCCAGACCCTTTCAATCCGACGAGAAGGCCCTGGCGACCTCGCTGGCCCGAGTAATGGGGGCCCAGCTCGGGCAGATGGAAGCGCTGCAACAACTCCAGGCCGCCTACGACGGAACCCTGCTGGCGCTGGGGGTGGCGCTGGAGTACCGCGACCACGACACCCAGGGCCACACCCAGCGGGTAGCGAACTGGGCCGAACGGTTGGCCAGCAAGATCGGCCTGGACTATCGGGACCGGGAATACCTTCGCTGGGGAGCCTACCTACACGACATCGGCAAGCTGGGCGTGCCCGACAGAATCCTGCTCAAGGAGGAGCAGCTTACCGCCGAGGAGTGGCGTCTGATGCGCATGCACGTGCAGATCGGCTACGAGATGCTGTGCAAGGTGCCCTTCCTGCCCAGGGAGACCCTCGAGGTGGTGCGTTACCACCACGAGTCCTGGGATGGGCACGGATATCTCGAAGGGCTAAGGGGGGAAGGGATTCCCCTGCTGGCTCGCATCTTCGCCGTGGTGGATACCTTCGACGCGCTGTGCTTCCCCCGCCCCTACAAAAAAGCCTGGCCTGCTGAGCGCATCCTGGACGAACTCGAGCACCAGCGCGGGCGCAAGCTCGATCCGACGCTGGTGGACACCTTCTTAGAACTCAACCCCCTGAGCGAACTCTCGCTCGAGGTGAGCGAGGGCGAAGCACCCCCGGTAAAATAACCGGGTGTCCAACCTTTTCCCACCGCTTCCTGAGCCACCCCGCAGGGCCCTGCTCGAGGCCGACCTGCCCAGAGGAGAGCCCTGGGGCTGGCTGCTGGCCGGGGTTCTGCTGGGGGCCGAGGCTCTGGCTCGCAAACTGCTCACCCAGGGGCTGAGCCCTGGCCTGGCCCAGGTCGTCCAGGACGAGTTGCTGGCCCTGCGCCAGCGCCTGCACGTGCTGCGCACCTCGGACAAGCTATCCAGCTTCGGCCTGCGTGAACCCAGCCCAGCCGAACTCGCAGCCCTGGAGGTACTCGAGCACGGCGACGCCGATGGCCTGCTGGAACTCTACCGGCAGCACGGCTACGGGCCCTTTGCCCGCCACAGCGCCTATCTGTTCGAGGGCCGCCTCGAGGCCGTCGCCAACCCCGACCCGGTCGATTTCTCCGCCCTGGTGGGCTTCGAGCGGCAAATTGCCGCGCTCAGGACCAACGTGGAACGCTTTCTGAGTGGGCAGCCCGCTCTGCCCACCCTGCTGTACGGGGCCAGGGGTTGTGGGAAGTCCACGGCGGTGAAGGCCCTGCGCAGCACCTACGCCTCTCAGGGACTGCGGCTGGTGGAGGTGCTCTACCGCGGGCTGGGCCACCTGCCGCACCTGCTCGAGACCCTGCGCCCACTGCCCCAGAAATTCCTGCTCTACCTCGACGACCTGGCCTTCAGCGCCGAGGACCCCGGCTTTCACCAGTTGAAAGCGCTGCTGGAAGGAGCGGTGTACCAGCGACCGTCTAACGTGCTGGTAGTCGCCACCTCCAACCGCCGCAACCTCATCAACGAGTCCTGGGCCGACCGTCCCGAACCCGGCGACAACGACCCCGCCGCCTGGGACACCCTGCAGAACAAGCTGGCCCTGGCCGACCGCTTCGGTCTGGTGCTGACTTTCCCCCCCTTCGACCAGCAGAGCTTCCTGCGCACGGTGAGCTACCTGCTGGGCCGCGAACTCGACGACGCCACCCGCCAGGCTGCCCTGCGCTTCGCCCAAGAGGGCCGGGGCTTTTCCGGGCGCACGGCCCGGCAGTTCGCCGACTGGTACCGCTGATGGGAAAGGTGCTCTCTCTGCACGCCAGCCCTGAGCGCGGCCTGCCCCGACCTCCGGTGGAGGCGCTGCGGCTCTACCTCAGCTACGGCACCCAGGCCGGGCACCCTCGCGACTACCTCGAGCTCGCCCGCGAACTGTGGCGGCTGAAGGCGCAGGGTGCGGGCTGACACCATAACCCCGCAACTCGGAAGGTAGAATCCAGGGCATGAACGACGAACGCCTGGCCCAGCTCCCGCCCAAGCTCCAGCAGGTGGTCAAGGCCCTGGGTTCGGCCCCCAAGGTCCTCAAGACCGAGATGCTGCTGGAGTTCGCCAAGAAGATGCCGTCTCTGCCCGAGGGCATGGAGGCCAAGCTCGAGCAGGTCCACGAGTGCACCACGCCCTTCTTCGTGCACGCCGAGCTCGAGGGCCCCGCCGTGCACCTGTTCTTCGACGCGCCCAAGGAGGCCCCCACCGTGCGGGCCTTCGCCGGGATGCTGGCGGAGGGGCTGGAGGGGGAGTCCCCCGAGGCGGTGCTGAGCGTTCCCGAGGACTTCTACGCCCTAGCCCGCCTCGAGGAGGTGGTGACGCCGTTGCGCCTGCGGGGCTTGCAGGCGGTGCTCGCCCGCATCAAGCGGCAGGTGCGCGAAGCCCTGAGCGCGTGAGGCCCGTCCCCTTCAAGGACTAACTGGGCGGGGAACACCCCTACGACGGGGTTTCGCCCGTCGAGTGGCAGGTGTCGGTGTATCCGCTGGTCCTGCGCGGGGAGCGGGTGCTGGTGGCCGGCCCTGACCCCGCCTGGGAGCTCGACTCCCGCAAGGTGCGGCAAGTAGCCTGGGTCGCGCTGCGCGAGCTCCACCCGAGCAACACCCACCCCAACCAGTGGCCCGCCCTCGCGAAGGCGCTCGAGTAGCCATCAGCGGTAGGCTCGTGGTTTGTCGAGGGTCCAGGGCCGAGGGCCGGAGGCCAATGCGTTTGGCGTTTAGCGTACGACGTACGACCTGCGCCCGGCGTCCATCTATCGACCATCCGCGACCTCTCCGAAAAGCCCGTTGAATTCCACTCCCTAGCCCATCGTGAGGGGATTCATTTTCTTTTCATGGACCTTTGCTATTTCCTCATTTTGGAGACACATGACTGTACGGCTGGAGGTTTAGCCTATGGTGCGTGCTTTCGCTCTACTGCTATTGCTAGGGATATCCTTGGCCCAAGGCTTCCGCGGTCTCTCCCTCTCGACACCCTACCCCAATCAGACCGTCCGGACGGGCGAGACCGTTACCCTTCCCGTCGAGGTCAAGAACTTCGGCCTGCCCCCGCAGGTGGTGCAGGTGCAGGTGACAGACGTGGCACCTGGCTGGAAGGCCAGCCTGCTCGGCGGGGGGCGGGTGGTGGGCGCGGTCTACCTGGCCCCGGACGCCGAGCAGTCGCTCAGCCTGCGCCTGGAGCCGCCCAAGGGCGTGAAGGGCGGGACCTACCGCTTCCGCCTCCTCGCCACGGGGACGAGCGCACGGGCCGAACTCCCCATCACCCTCACCACCGGCGAGGTGCTGCCCAAGCGGCTTTCGCTCGAGGCCGAGTTGCCGGTGCTCAAGGGCACGGCGGGCTCGAGCTTCCGCTACCGGGTCACGCTGCGCAACGAGAGCGACCAGGACCTGCTGATCAACCTCGAGGCCGAGGCCCCCGAGGGCTTCCAGGTCTCCTTCACCCCCTCCTTCGGCAGCCAGCAGGTCACCAGTCTGCCGGTCAAGGCCGGGGAGTCGCGCGACCTCGACGTGGAGGTCTCCCCGCCGCGCGAGGTGGAGGCCAGGGCCTACGGCGTCACCCTGCGGGCGCTGGCCGGTGAGGCCAAGGCCGAGCTGGCCGTGACTTTGCAGATCAGCGGTCGGCCCGAGCTCAGCCTCTCCACCCCCGAAGGACGCCTGTCGGGGCGGGCTTACGCGGGCCGCGAGAACCCCGTCAAGTTGGTGGTGAAGAACACCGGCAGCGTGCCCGTGGAGGAGGTGAGCTTCTCCTCGAGCGAGCCCTCGGGTTGGGAGGTCAAGTTCGACCCCGAGAAGCTCGAGGCCATCGCCCCCGGCAAGGAAGCGGAAGTCACCGCGCGGGTCAAGCCGACCTCGAGGGCGGTGGCGGGCGACTACATGCTCACCCTGCGGGCCTCAGCCGGGGAGGCCTCGGCCTCGATGGACTACCGGGTCACGGTGCTGACCTCGACCGCCTGGGGCATCGTGGGAGTGGGACTGGTGGCGGTGGCTCTGGGCGTGCTGGGCTTCGCCGTCTCGCGCTTTGGGCGGCGGTGAGGGCTATGGTCATCGAGACCCACGACCTGAGCAAGCGCTACGGCCGGGTGGTGGCCGTGGAAGGGCTCAACCTGCAGGTGGGCGAGGGGGAGGTCTTCGGCCTGCTGGGCCCCAACGGCTCGGGGAAAACCACCACCATCCTCATGCTGCTGGGCCTGACCGAGCCCACCTCCGGCACGGCACAGGTCCTGGGCCACGACCCCGTGCGCGAGCCCCTGTCGGTCAAGCGCCAGGTGGGCTACCTGCCTGACTCAGTGGGCTTCTACGGCGAGATGACCGCCTGGGAGAACCTGCGCTACACCACGCGCCTGCTGGGCCTGCCTCGCCTCGAGGCCGAAAAGCGCATTGGCGAGGTGCTGGAGCGTATGGGCTTAGCCGACGTGGCCCAGCGCCCGGTTGCCACCTTCTCCCGCGGGATGCGGCAGCGGCTGGGACTGGCCGAGGTGCTGCTCAAGCGCCCCAAGGTAGCCATCCTCGACGAGCCCACGCTGGGCCTGGACCCCGAGGCCGCACTGGAGTTCCTGGCGATGATCCGGGGGCTCAAGGCCGAGGGCATCACCGTGCTGCTCTCCTCCCACCTGCTGCACCAGGTACAGGCCATCTGCGACCGGGTGGGGCTTTTCCACCGGGGGCGTATGGTGCTGGTGGGCACAGTGCGCGATCTGGCCGAGCGAGTGCTGGGCGGGGCTTACCGCATCCGCCTGCGGGCCAGCGCTGGGGCGAGCCTGGCCGAGCGGCTAAAAAGCCTCGAGGGCGTGGGCGCGCTGCGGCAGCAGGACGGTAGCTGGTACCTCGAGGCCCGGCGCGACCTGCGCCCCGAGCTGGCGAGGGCGGTGCTCGAGGCGGGTGGGGAGTTGCTCGAGCTGGGGCTGGAAGAGCCCAGCTTAGACGAGGTCTACGCCCGCTACTTCCAGGAGGTGCGCCATGCTGAGGCTGCGTGAGGGCTCGCCCTGGACCGGCCTGTGGGCAGTCTTCTTCAAGGAGCTGGCCGACCACCTCTCCAGCATCCGCATCCGACTGCTGGAGGTGCTCATCGCCCTCAGCGCCTTAGGCGCGGTCTATACCGCCAGCCAGACCCTGCGTCAGACGGTGAGCGAGGACCCCTTCCTCTTCCTCAAGCTCTTCACCACCGAGCAGGATCCCCTGCCTTCCTTCGTGGCCTTCCTCAGCTTCTTCGTACCCCTGGCCGCCATCGCCCTGGGCTTCGATGCGTTGAACGGGGAGTACGGGCGCAACACCCTCTCGAGGGTGCTGGCCCAGCCCATCTATCGCGACGCGCTGCTCTTTGGCAAGTTCCTGGCCGGCCTGGCCACGCTGGGGGTGGTGCTCCTGGCGCTGTTCTTGCTGGTGGCCGGCCTGGGCTTGCTGTTCCTGGGCGTGCCGCCGGGTGGAGAGGAGGTGGGCCGGGCGCTGCTGTTCTTGCTGGCTACGCTGGTCTACGCCGGTATCTGGTTGGCTCTGGCCATCCTTTTCTCGGTGCTCTTCCGTCAGCCGGCCACCTCGGCATTGGCCGCCATCGCGGTCTGGTTGTTCTTCACGATCTTCTGGGGCATCGTGGCCCAGCTTCTGGCCCAGGCCCTGCGTCCCGTGGACCCCTTCAACCCCGAGAGCGCGCTGGCCAACGCCCAGGCGCTTCTGTTCCTCTCACGCTTCTCGCCCAACACCCTCTACGCCGAGACCATCCTGGTGCTGCTGAACCCGGCGGTGCGCTCCTTAGGCCCGGTGCTCTTCACCCAGCTCGAGGGCGCCCTCATCGGCACGCCGCTACCCCTCTCGCAGAGCCTGTTGCTGGCCTGGCCCCAGCTCACCGGGATGCTTGCAGCTTGCACGCTCCTCTTCACGCTCACCTACGTGCTCTTCCAGCGGCGGGAGGTGAGGGCGTGAGACACCGGTAGTCGATAGCGGATAGCCGATCGCTAAACGCGGGTCGTACGTCGTACGCAAGACGCAAGACGCTTTGGCCCTCGACCCTCGACCCTCGCTTGACACCGGCGGGGAGGGGTTCCCCACGGGCTCTCCGCCTCCCTACACAGTCCCAGCCCTGGGCTTCCGTCTACGGCGCGAGGTGGGGGCTGGGGGTCGAATGAAGGGGCGCTCGTAGGCTTTGCCCTGGTAGGTCACGAGGCCGATGTCTTCGAGTTCGAAGAGGATGCGCAGCGCTCCCTGGAGCGTGCGGCGGGGGGCCTCCCCTGCCAGCAGCACCGCGCCACCCACCCGCTCTCCCTCGAGCGAGCCCTCGCTGCTCCAGAAGTGCCACAGGCCCATTTCCACGTCGGCGAACACGGGCAGGCCCTCCTCGACGACGGCGTGGCGGTAGGGGTGGGGCCGATAGAACTCGGCGGCGTAGCGCTGCCATAGCTCGTCCTCCAGCGCCAGCAGGTCGGCGCGGAGGCGGGCGCGCTCGCGCTCGCTCAAGCCAGGCTGGTCCAGGCGCTCGCGCAGGGCCAGGCGCTCGGCCTCGAGGTCGCGCTCCTCGGACAAAGCCTCCGGCTCGGAGAGCAACTCGCCGTAGGGGTTCTGCCGCAAGGCGGGCTTGCCCAGCATGGCCGCTTCGGCCTCGCGGTAGCCGGGGTACTCGACCAGCCGTCCCTCCTCGATGCCCCAGAAGCGGGTGGCAACCTTCTGCACCAGGGCCCGGTCGTGGGAGACGAAGAGCAGGGTGCCCGGATACTCGATCAGGGCGCGCTCGAGGGCTTCAAGCAATTCGAGCTCGAGGTGGTTGGTGGGCTCGTCGAGCACCAGCAACCCCGCCCTCAGCCCCGACAACAGGGCCAGACCGGCCCTCGCGCGCTCCCCACCGGAGAAGCGGGCAGGCGGGTCGAACCAGTGGGGCGGGCGAAAGCCCATGCGACCCAGCATGGCCGAGGCCCTGGCCTCGCCGAAGCGCTCGCGGAACTGCTCGAAGAGGCCCTTGTCGGGCTCGAGGCCGTGGAAGTGCTGGTCCAGGTAGGCCGTGCGCACGCCGGGCATCAGCTCACGCTCGCCCTCATCGGGCCACTCCTGGCCCAGCAGCACGCGCAGCAGGGTGGTCTTCCCCGCGCCGTTGGGGCCCAGCAAGGCGATGCGGTCTCCTCGGAAGATGCGCAGGTTCACGCCCCTGAGAACGGTACGCGCCTCCAGCGGCTCGGGGGTGTCGGGCCTTGGGTGCCGGGCGTAGGACTTCTTCAGCCCCCGCACCTCGGCCACCAGCCTGGGCGTGCCCTCGGCGGCGATCTCGAGGCTCCAGCGGCGCTCGGGGGGCAGGGGTTCGGGAGCCTCGATGCGCTGGGCTCGCTCCCTAAGCTGAGCCTTCTGGGCCCGGCGACGATCCTGGCCTGGCCTGCGTCGGTCGGGAACGGCTTCCAGCAGGCGCTCACGCTCTTTCTCGGCCTCCTTGCGGGCCTTTTCGACGGTGCGCTGGATGCGCTCCTTCTCCTGCAAATAGCTAGCGTAGCCCCCCGCCACCCGGATGAGCTGGGCGGCCTCGAGGTGGTAGACGGTGCTGGCCACCCGGCCCACCAGCGCGCGGTCATGGGAGATCAGGCCCAGCGCGCCGGGGTAGGCCAGCAGCAACTCCTCCAGACGCAGACGCATGCGCAGGTCAAGGTGGGTGGTGGGCTCGTCCAAGAGCAGCACCTCGGCTCCTGAAAGGAAGGCCATGGCCAACCCCAGCCGCACCCCCTCCCCTCCCGAGAGCCCCGCGACCTCCCGCTCCCACAGCTCCTCTCCCAGGCCAAAATCGGCCAGGGTGCGACCAACGCGCCCCTTCCAGAAGCCCAGCTCGCGCACCCGCTCCCAGGCTGCCGCGCTCTCTTCGGGGGGAAGCTGCTCGAGCAGTTGCTCCGCGGCCCACAGGGGCGTGCTGCGGTAGGCCAGCTCCCAAACGCTGCCGCCTTTGGGCCTGAAGTCCTGGGGCAAGTAGAACACCCGGATGCCCCTCAGGCGTTCCAATCGGCCCCCGTCGAGGCTCTCCCGGCCCGCCAGGATGCGGAACAAAGTGGTCTTGCCCGCGCCGTTGGGGCCGATCAACACGGCTTTCTCGCCCCGCGAGAGCCTGAAGCTAGCCCGGCTGAGGATCCTGCGCTCGCCAAAGGCCTTCTCGGCCTCGAGCAGCCGCAGGTAGACGGGCGAAGCCGCCATGGCGAGCCGTCACCCTGAGAAAGGAAAGCGCGCCACCTCGACCAGGCTGCCATCGGCGGCGTCCTGCACCAGGGCGGCCTCGCGCAGCACGAAAGACTTGCACTGGGGCAGGGGCAAGGACCGGGCCAGGTCGGCGGCGGCCTCGGGGCTGAGCCCCAGCGCCAGGGTAAGGTGAGGGATGTAGCTGGGGCCTTCGATCTCCTTGAGGGGGGGAGCCAGGGGCTCGAGGGCGTGGTGGAGCTTGCGGAAAGGGGTTCCGCCGTAGGCCCGTAGGTAGACCACCCCCTGGGGGAAACTGCTCCACCCCCCCAGGCGAAGGCGGAAAGGGGCATGGCTGCGCAGGATGCCCTGCACGGCCTTCCTCAGCGATTCCTCGCCGTGCTCCCACTCGAAGGGCTGGCGCAGGTTGAGGTGCGGCGGGCCAAAGCCCCTGACCCGGTGCTGGCGTTGTAGCTCGAGCAAAAAAGCTCCGAGTTCCTCGGGGGGCCACACCAGGATGCCGTACACAAGCGGCAGTATACAAGCTAGGTCGAAATTACCAGGAATCTTCCCATCGGTACGCTATTCTCGGCTCGAGTGGCGAATAGAGCCCTCTGCCAGGGGAATCCCCTCAGCGCTCTCCCTCCTCGGCCAGGCTTCGCGCCCGCAAGGCCAGGTGCAGGCGGGCGAGGGTCTCCGGGCTCTTGAGCGAAGCCCCCAGGCGCTCCTCGATCTTTTGCAGGCGGTAGCGCAGGGTGTTGGGGTGGACGTGCAGGGCCTCGGCGGTGGCGGTGAGGTCGCCGGAGTGCTCGAGGTAGCGCTCGAGGGTGCGCAGCTCTTTGGGGGACACCGGCAGAAAGCGCTCGACCAGGGCCTTGAGGTCCTCGGGCGACTGCTGGAGCAACACCCAGGCCACCGGGTCGAGTTGCCCGAAGCCCAGCGCCTCCCCTGCCCTGGCCGCTTTGAGGGCGATGAGGGCCTCGCGGTAGGCGGCCTGCACCTCGGAGGGGTCGGTGTGGATGGCGGAATAGCCCAGCCGCACCCCTTCGGGCGCGGTGGAGAGCAGACCCTGCACTTCCCGCGCCACGTCGTGCACCTGCCACAACACCACCGCCCGCGCCCCCCGCCCGGAGAGCAGGTAGGGCACCCCCAGGCGCTCGAGGTAGGCCCCTGCTGCTTGCTTGAGCCGCACCAGCACCTCCCGCCGCCGGGTCTCGGCCAGGCGGTGCCGCCCGGCGGGGGCCGGGGCCTCGATCAGGGCCAGGGCCAGGGCCAGGCCGGGTTGTAGGCCAAAGGCCAGGGCTCGCTCGGGCTCGGCTTCCCCCAGCAGCAGTTCGTCGAGGAAGGCTGCCCCCAGGCTCTCCTCCTGGGCCCGCTCGAGGCTGCGCTCGCGCGAGCGCAGCCTCAAGAGCCGCGCCGCCAGCTCGAGCAGGCCGACGACGCGGTTCAGTCGTTCCCCCTCGCCGTAGGCCACCAGCCGCCACTCCCCTGCCTCCAGCGCCAGGTGGCGGGGCCCGCGCCCGACCTCTTTGGGGTGGTGTGCGGGAACCGCGCCCACCCAGGCCAGCACCTCCCCCCACGGAGCCAGCAGCGCCAGCGGCAACCCGGTGATGGCCCCCAGTGCCTCGAGGAAGCCGCGGTAATCGGCCAGCCGCGCCAGCAAGAGCTCGAGGGTGTTGACCATGCCCAAAGCCTCCTGGCTGCGGGCTTCGGCCAGGCGGCGGCGAGCTTCGTCGAGCGCGGTAGCCGGTGAGAGCCACGGCGGCAGCAGGGCCAGCCCGTACCCCGAAGCCAAGCAGGTCTGCTCGAGGGCCGCGAAGTCTTCCTCCACTCGCACGAAGCACCCGGCCAGGAAGGGGCGCAGCCGCGGCACCAGCCGGGTCGAGGAGCCTACCAGCACCACGCCCTGCGCCAGCGAAGGGCGCTCGGAGGGTTCCAGCAGCGTCACCTCCTTACTGCTGGGAACGCGAATCTCGAGCCTCAAACTCTGGGCCAGGTCGTCAAATCTCATGCTTCCTCCAAAGCAAAAAGTTCAATTTGTCATTATCCACAAAATAATCCGCGCCACCCGCGGCAAACCCACAATTAGCGGCAAGGTCTTTGTATTGTTGAACAATTTTCCTCGGCATATTTGTATGACTCCAAGCTGGTACTGCGGGCTCGAGCGCTGTACCTTCGCCCTATCAACAAACCAGGCAAGGTCAGGCTTTAGCCCACAGGAGGAATTCATGGCCCGAAGCGGAAAAGAGTACCTCGAAGCCCTGCGGCACAACCCCCCCAACCTCTGGTACAAGGGAGAAAAGGTCGAAGACCCCAGCACCCACCCGGTGTTCAAGGGCGTCGTGGCCAACCTGGCGCGGCTTTACGACATGCAGCACGACCCCAAGTACCGCGACATCCTCACCTACGAAGAGGATGGCAAACGCCACGCCATGAGCCTCCTGCCCGCGCGCAGTAAGGAGGACCTGGCCCGGCGCAGCGCGGCCTACAAGCTCTGGGCCGACGCCAACTTGGGCATGATGGGCCGCTGCCCCGACTACCTCAACGCCGTGCTCATGGCCTACGAGCACAGCGCCGATTTCTTCGGCGAGTTCGCCGATAACGTGCGCAACTACGTGGCCTACGTGCGCGAGAAGGACCTCGCCACCACCCACTGCCTCACCAACCCTCAGGTAAATAGGGCCAAGCCCGTCACCGAGCAACCCGATCCCTACATTGCCGTAGGGGTGGTCAAGCAGAACGCCGAGGGCATCGTGGTGCGCGGGGCCCGCATGCTAGCGACCTTGCCCACTGCCGATGAGCTGCTGGTTTTCCCGAGCACCTTGCTCAAGGAGGGGCCAGGCGCCGACAAGTACGCGGTGGCTTTCGCCATCCCCACCAGCACGCCAGGGCTGCACTTCATCAGCCGCGAGGGCCTGGTGGGAGGCGACTCCTCTTATGATCACCCCCTCTCCAGCCAGATCGAGGAGATGGACTGCCTCACGGTCTTCGACGACGTGTTCGTGCCGTGGGAGCGGGTCTTCATCCTGGGCGACTTGCAGCGCTGTAACAACGCCTATGCCGAAACCGGGGCCCTCATGCACATGGCCCACCAGGTGGTGGTGCTCAAGAACGCCAAGACCGAGGCTTTCTTAGGGCTCGTGAGCCTGATCGGAGAAGCCATCGGGGCCGACGCCTTCCCCCACGTGCAGGAGAAGATCGCCGAGCTGATCGTGTACCTCGAGGCCATGAAGGGCTTCTGGGCCCGGGCCGAGCGGGACGCGCAACTCAACAAATACGGCCTGATGTGCCCGGACCGTGGTGCCATCGACGGAGCACGCAACCTCTACCCCCGGCTCTACCCCCGCATCAACGAGATCGTCCAGCAGATCAGCGCCTCGGGCCTCATCACCCTGCCCAGCGAGAAAGACTTCGAGGGGCCCATGGGACCTTACCTCGAGAAATACCTCCAATCGGCGACGCTGGGGGCTAAGGAACGGGTCCAGCTCTTTCGCCTGGCCTGGGACATGACCTTGAGCGCCTTCGGGGCCAGGCAGGTCCTCTACGAACGCTTCTTCTTCGGCGACCCGGTGCGCATGTACCAGACGCTGTTCTCCGTCTACGACAAGGAACCCTACAAGGCCCGTATCAAGGAGTTCCTCGGCTGGAGCGAATCCCCCAAGGCCGAGGCAGTGGCGGGGGGTTGAGATGCTCATGGAGATCGCCCAGCCTACCCTCACCGAGCTGTTCAAGAGCGCCCTGGCCCGCTGGCCCAGCGGGGTGACCATCGTGGCCGCCGAGGCCGAGGGGGAGCGCCGCGGCATGACCGCCAGTTCCTTCTCCTCCGTGAGCCTCCAGCCTCCTCTGGTCCTGGTCTGCGTTGACGAGGGCGCCAACCTCCTCAGCCTCCTCGAGCGCAGCCAGCGCTTCGTCATCAACCTCCTGGCCGAGGGGCAGCAGGCTGTGTCCAACCACTTCGCCGGTCGCCCCAGCACCGACTATGAGCCGCTCAACCCCGACCTCTCCATCGATGGGGCGCTGGCCACGCTGTACTGCTCGAAGTGGCAGCTTTACCCCGGAGGGGACCACCGCATCGTGGTGGGCCAGGTCGAGGCCATCAGGCTGGGCAAGGCTGAAAAACCGCTGGTCTACTGGAACCGGGCTTACCACAGTCTCCGGTGACGACACACGACAGGAGGGATACCGCATGGCCATGATCCCAAACATCATCCGCATCGGCCACGGGGTGTTCTACGTGACCGACTTGGCGGCTTCGCGCCACTTTTACGTGGACCTGCTGGGCCTCAACGTGCTGCACGAGAGCGCTTCGGCGCTGTACTTGCGCGGTAACGAGGATCGCGAGTGGACCTTGAAGCTCGAGCTCGCTCCCGAGGCGGGCATCAAGCACCTGGCCTACCGGGTGGCCTCGGAGGCCGACCTCGAGGCCCTGATCGCCCTGGCCGAGGCCGAGGGCCTGCCCTGGCGCTGGGAGAGTGAGCAGGACAGGCCCAGGCTGCTGCGCCTGCAAGACCCCTTTGGCATCCCGGTGGCCTTCTACGCCGAGTCGGTGAAGTACCCCTGGTTGCTCCAGCGCTACGACCTGCAGCGCGGGCCGGGATTGCAGCGCATCGACCACATCAACGTGATGAGCCCCAAGGTCCAGGCTACCCTGCGCTGGTACATGGACCGGCTGGCCTTCCGCCTCACGGAGTACACCGAAGACGACGAGGGCCACATCTGGGCAGCCTGGATCCAGCGCCGGGGCGGGGTGCACGACCTGGCCCTCACCAACGGCCTCGGCCCCCGGCTGCACCACTTCGCCTACTGGATGCCCGACTCGCTATCCATCCTCAGGGCCTGCGACATCCTGGCCGGGGCCATGCAGACCAACGCCATCGAGCGCGGGCCCGGTCGTCACGGTGTTTCCAACGCCTTCTTCCTCTACCTGCGCGACCCCGACGGGCACCGCATCGAGCTCTACACCTCCGACTACATCACCGTCGATCCCGACTTCGAGCCTATCCGCTGGCACCTCAACGACCCCCGCCGCCAGACGTTGTGGGGAGCCCGGACGCCCAAGAGCTGGTTCCTCGAGGGCTCGAGGCTCGAGGCCTTCGAGGGCGGCTGGGTGGAATTGGAGGAGGCGGAACTGCAAGGCCTCCCCCAACACGTCATCTGAGGCCGAAATCTGTTGTTTGGGGTGCTTGATGATCGAGAAGCCCCATAATAGACTGACGCAAACTTATACAAACGAATGTTAGTTCAGTTCAAGGCTCAAAACCTCAGGGGTAAAGGGTGAACGAACGCGTGGCAATCATCGGAGCAGGTACCATGGGGCGCGGCATCACACAGGTGGCGGCCCAGGCCGGGCATCCGGTACTGCTCTACGATCCCTATCCACAGGCCCTCGACAAAGCCCTGGCCGAGATCGAAGCCGAGCTGCAAAAAGCCGCCGAGAGAGGCCGCTTGCAGGGCAGGGTCGAGGAAATCCTGGAGCGCATCGAGACCGTTGCTCAGCTCGAGCCCTGCGCCCAAGCCGAGTGGGTCATCGAAGCCGTGCCCGAGCAGCTTGAACTCAAGCAGCAACTCCTGGGCAAGCTGGGTGAGCTCAACCCCCAGGCCGTCCTCGCCACCAACACCTCCACCCTCTCCATCTCGGCCATCGCGGCCAAGGTGCCCCGCCCGGAGCGGGTGGTGGGGCTGCACTTCTTCAACCCAGCCCAGCGCATGAAGCTCGTCGAGGTCATCCCGGCGGTGCAGACGGGGGAGGAGGTGGTGCATCGGGCGCTCGAGCTCTCCCGTCGCTGGGGAAAAGAGCCGGTGCGGGTGGGGGACTTCCCCGGCTTCCTGGTCAACCGGGTGGCCCGCCCCTTCTACGGCGAGGCCCTCAAGCTGCACGGCGAGGGCGTTCCCAGGGAGCACGTCGATTGGATCCTGCGGGGCATGGGCTTCCCCATGGGTCCCTTCGAGCTGATGGACCTCATCGGGCTAGACGTGAACTATGCCGCCTCACAGTCGGTGTTCAAGGGGATGTACGCCGAGCCCCGCTACCGCCCCCACACCCTTCAGTACCAGCGGGTGGCCGCGGGCCTGCTGGGACGCAAGAGCGGCGAGGGCTGGTATAAGTACCCACCCGGTCCCCCAGCCCCGCCCGCACCTCCCAAAGCCGACCCCGCCTCGGCCCCGCTGGCCTTTATCGTGGGGCCCAACGCCCTGGCCCAGGAATTGCGCGCGCGCTTCCGCCACACCCAGGAGGTGAGCGAGGCCGATTTCGTGCTCGACTGCCGGGTGCTGCTCGAGCGCAAGGCCGATTTCCTCGAGGACCTCCCCGTGGTCACCCTGGCCTGGGGCCACTCGGCCAGCCTCGCCAGCGCCAGCTACGGTCACCGCCCGGTGGCGGGCTTCAGTCTGGTGCCCCCGCTGGGCGAGCAGACTATAGCGGAGGTCATGGCTCCCCTCAGCGGCCCCAACGCCGCCTCGGAGATCGCCAAGCGCTACTTCGAGGCCCACGGCCACACCACGCTCGTGCTGAGCGATCAGCCCGGCGGGGTGGGCTTCCGCATCCTGGCCCTGCTGATCAACGAGGCCGTCTCGGCCCTGGCCGAGGGCGTAGCCAGCGCCGCCGAGATTGACAAGGCCATGCGGCTGGGCACGGGCTACCCCAGAGGGCCGCTGGAGTGGGCCGAAATCCTCTGGCTCAAGCCGGTCTTGCGGGCGCTCGAGGGCCTGCACGCCGAGCTGGGCGAAGACCGCTACCGTCCCAATCCCCTGCTGCGCCGCATGGTGGCCGCAGGACTGGAAAGCTTCGGCAGTATCGCGGGTTTGACCCCAGGGGCAAGCCCCGTTTCAAAGGAAAGCGCTTAGGAGGTCAGGCATGAAACGATGGTTCTTTCTTCTCGTCGCGGCGTTAGGTTTAGCCCTCTCTCAGCAGCCCGCCCCCCTCAAGATTGGGGTGGTGGTCTCGGCTACCGGACCGGCAGCCAGCCTGGGCATCCCCGAGAAGAACACCTTCTTGCTGCTCGAGGAAGAGGCCAACAAGCGGGGAGTCGCCGGGCACAGGGTGCAGTTCATCATCCTCGACGACGCCTCCGACACCACCCAGGCCGTGCGCAGCACCCGCAAGCTGATCCAGGAAGACGGGGTGCTGGCCATCATCGGCACCACCACCACCCCGGCCTCCTTGGGCATGATCGATGTGGTGGCCGAGGCCAAGGTGCCCATGATCTCGCTGGCCGCCTCCAAGGCCATCATCGCGCCCGTGGACGCCAAGCGCACCTGGGTCTTCAAGACCCCCCAGACCGAAGAACTCATGGCCCGCGCCATCGTCGCCGACATGAAGGAGCGCGGGGTCAAGAGCGTGGCCTACATCGGCTTCAACGACGCCTATGGCGAGGGCTGGTGGACCTTCTTCTCGCAAGAGGCCAAGGAGGGGGGTATCAACGTCGTGGCCAGCGAGCGCTATGCCCGCACCGACACTTCGGTCACTGGCCAAATCCTCAAGATCATCGCTGCCCGGCCCGACGCCGTGCTCGTGGGCGCTTCGGGCACCCCGGCGGTGCTGCCCCAGCGCACCCTGAACGAGCGCGGCTACAAGGGCCTGATCTACCAGACCCACGGCGTGGCCAACCCCGACTTCCTGCGCGTGGGCGGCAAGGACGTCGAGGGAACCCTGCTGCCCGCCGGGCCCATCCTGGTGGCCGAGCAGTTGCCCGCCGGCTTCCCCTCCAAGCGGCCCTCGCTGGACTACATCACCCGCTACGAGACCAAGTTTGGCATAGGCAGCTATTCTACTTTCGGGGCCCATGCCTATGACGCTTGGCTGATCCTCAGGCCAGCCCTCGAGCGCGCCCTCAAGAACGCCAGCCCCGACAACCTCGCGGCCTTCCGCGCCGCCCTGCGCGACGAGCTCGAGGCCACCAAGAACGTAGTGGCCTCTCACGGCGTGTTCAGCTTCTCCAAGGAGGATCACCTGGGCCTGCGCTTCCAGGACACCGCCGTGATGGTGCAGGTGCAGAACGGCCGGTGGAAGCTGGTGCGGACGTTCAGGTAAGAAGCCAATGGCCCATAGCGGATAGCTGATAACGAAAGGAACCGCTGCCCTCGGCTATCCGCTATTGGCTATCAGCGGGTTTTATGGACTGGACCATCTTCTCCTTCCTCCTGGCCGACGGGCTGCAGAACGGCACCATCTACGCACTGCTGGCGCTATGCCTGGTGCTGGTCTTCGCGGTGACCCGGGTGATCTTGGTGCCGCTGGGTGAGCTGTTGATGTTCGCGCCGCTCTCCTACGCGCTCTTGCTGCAGGGCCAGTTTCCCGGCACCGCCTGGCTCTCGGCGGCCATGCTGGTAGCCTGGGCCCTCCTCGACCGCAATCGGCTGCGGCTGGCCCTGGCGCTGCTGCTCCTGGCGGGGGTGGTGCTGGGGCTGGCCTACTGGGGCTCCCACGGGGCTCCGGGGTGGGTGGCCTGGCTGCTGGCCGTGCTGATCGTGCTGCCGATGGGGCCGGCCACCTATCGCTTGTTCTTCGAGCCACTGCCCCACGGCACGGTGCTGGTCTACCTGATCCTGGCGGTGGGCCTACACTTCGTGTACCAGGGACTGGGGCTGGTCTTCTTTGGGCCGGAACAGTACCGGCCACCGGCTTTGCTCTCGGGCGAGGCCAGCCTGGGCACGGTGCCCCTGCCGCGCCAGGTCTTCGTGGTCTATGCCTTCGCCTTTTTGGCAATGCTTGGGCTGTACCTCTTCTTCACGCGCAGCCTCTACGGCAAAGCCCTCAGGGCCTGCGCGGTCAACCGGCTGGGGGCCCGCATCAGCGGCATCAACCCCAGCGAGGCCGGGCGGGTGGCCTTCCTGCTGGCCACGGCCATAGCCGCCGTGAGCGGTATGCTCATCGCCCCGCTGGTCAACGCGGCCTACTTCATGGGTTTCTTGCTGGGGCTCAAGGGCTTCGTGGCCGGCATCCTGGGCGGACTCATCAGCTACCCGATGGCCGTAGGCGGGGCGCTGGTGGTGGGGCTGCTGGAGTCCTACAGTTCCTTCACGGCCAGCGCCTATAAGGAGGCCATCGTCTTCGCCCTGCTGCTGCCGGTGCTCTTCTGGCGCAGCCTGCGCACCCTCGAGCTCGGAGGTGAGGAGGAGTGAGACCCCTGCTCCTGGTACTCCTGGCGCTCCTGCTGTTGGCGCCGCTGTTTCTTCCCCCCTTCTACATCACCCTGCTCAACTTCGTGGCCTTTGGCTCGCTGGTAGCTTTGGGGCTCTACCTGCTCACCGGGATGGCGGGCATGACCAGCTTTGGCCAAGCCGCTTTCATGGGCCTAGCGGCCTACGCCACCGCCCTGCTCACCACCAAAATGGGCCTTTCCCCCTGGCTCACCCTGCCCATCGGGCTGCTTTTCGCCGGGGTGGGAGCGCTGGTGCTGGGCGGGCTCACCGTGCGGCTCAAAGGTCACTATCTGCCGCTGTCCACCATCGCCTGGCAGATGGCCCTGTTCATCGTGCTGGGGAGCTGGACTGCCCTCACCGGCGGCCATACCGGGCTGCCCGACCTCCCAGCGGTCTCAATCATGGGTTTCTCCTTCCGCACGGAGGACAGCTTCTACTACCTGAGCTGGGCTTTCGCGCTGCTGGCGGCCTGGGGTGCCGCCAACCTGACCGGCAGCCGGGTGGGGCGTGCGCTGCGGGCCCTGCGTGGCGACGCGGTAGCCGCAGCCAGCTTCGGCGTGCACCCCCCCAGCCTCAAGCTCCAGGTCTTCCTACTGGCGGCTCTGCTGGCAGGGCTTGCCGGCTGGCTGTACGCACACTTCCTGCGCTTCGTAAACCCCAGTCCCTTTGGCCTCGAGGCCTCCATCAAATACCTCATCATGGCCGTGGTGGGGGGCATCGGCAGCATCCCCGGCGTCTTTTTGGGGGCCTCGCTCATCACCGGACTCGAGGAGTGGCTCAAGGACATCCTGCCCAAGGTCTTTGGCCGCACCGGCAACTACGAGGTCATCGCCTACGGGCTGGTGCTCGTGGTCATCCTGATCCTGGCCCCCAGGGGGCTGTGGCCCTTCCTGGAACGCTACCTGCCCCACCCCACCCCGCGCAGGCCGCAAGGGATGGGGCTACCCGCCAGGCAGGTGCAGGGGCTCGAGGTGCCCAAGGGAGAGGTGATCCTCGAGGTCGAACGCCTCAGCAAGGCCTTCGGCGGCCTGCTGGCCGTGTGCGACCTCTCCTTCCAGCTTCGCCGGGGAGAAGTCCTGGGCCTCATCGGCCCCAACGGCGCGGGCAAGAGCACCTGCTTTAACCTCATCACCGGCGTCCATGCCCCCACCAAAGGCCAGGTGCGCTTCAAGGGCCAGGCCATCTCGGGGCTCGCCCCGTTCACGGTGCACGAGAAGGGCATCGGTCGCACCTTCCAGCACCCCCACCTCTTCCCGGAGATGACCGTGCTGGAAAACGCCGCCCTAGGTACCTACGCCCGTACCCGAGCCGGGATGCTCTCCTGCCTCCTGGGCACCAACCGCCGTGAGGAAGCTGCCGCCCTTAGCGAGGCCTACCGGGCGCTGGAGCGCGTGGGGCTAGCTGAGCTGGCCCACCACAAGGCCGGAGGGCTGGCCCTGGGCCAGCAGCGCCTGCTCGAGATCGCCCGGGCCCTGGCTTCGAGTCCCGAGGTGCTCCTGCTGGACGAGCCCGCTGCGGGGCTAAGGGCCGCGGAGAAGCTCGAGCTGGCCCGGCTGATTCGCCGCCTAGCCGCCGAGGGCATCACGGTGCTGCTGGTGGACCACGACATGGACCTGGTGATGGGCCTGGTGGACCGCGTGGTGGTGATGCACTACGGCGAGAAACTGGCCGAGGGTACCCCCCGCGAGGTGCAGAAGAACCCCAAGGTGATCGAGGCCTACCTGGGCCAGGAGGTGGCCTGATGCGCCAAACGCCAAACGCAAGACGCAAGACGCTCTTGGCACGTGGCCTATGGCATATTACGTATGGCCCGTACCCTGGCCATCGAGCATCGATCATCGGCCCTTTGGAGGAACACTCATGAGCGTGCTCGAGGTTGAACACCTCACCGTGCGCTACGGCGCCGTGGAAGCCGTCCGCGACCTCTCCTTCCGGGTGGAGGAGGGCGAGGTGGTCACGCTCATCGGCCCCAACGGGGCGGGCAAGACCAGCACCCTGCTGGGCCTGGTGGGGCTGGTGGCGGCAAGGGGCAGCGTGCGCTACCGAGGCCAGGCTCAGCCCCACCGAACGCCCGAGGCCCTGAGCGCCCAGGGGCTCGTCCTGGTGCCCGAGAAGCGCGAGCTGTTCGCCTCCTTGAGCGTGGAGGACAACCTCCTGCTGGGAGCTTTCCAACGCCATCAGCGGCGGGAGAGCGGGATCCGCGCCGACCTCGAGTGGGTCTACACGCTCTTTCCCCGCCTCCTCGAGCGCCGCACCCAGTTCGCAGGCACCATGTCCGGCGGCGAGCAGCAGATGCTGGCCATCGGGCGCGCGCTGATGGCCCGGCCCAAACTGCTCCTCCTGGACGAACCCAGCCTGGGCCTGGCCCCCCTGATCGTACGGGAGATCTTCGATATCCTGGGGGGGCTCAAGCGAGAGGGCATCCCCATCCTGCTGGTCGAGCAGAACGCCCGCATGGCGCTGGGCCTGGCCGACCGGGGCTACGTGCTCGAGGCCGGCGAGTTGGTCATGGAAGGCCGCGCCCAGGACCTGCTGCACGACCCGCGGGTGCTGGAGAGCTACCTGGGGCTGCGCGGAAAGGAAGCCGAGGCATGACAGACCCCTTCATGGCGCTGCTGGGCATCGAGGTACGCTCGAGCGGGCGCGGGCAGGCCCGCCTGAGCGCCCGCGTGAGCCCACAACACCTCAACATCCACGGCTCCTGCCACGGCGGCTTCCTCTACAGCCTGGCCGACGCCGCCTTCGCGCTGGCCTCCAACTCGCACGGGGTGGCGGCGGTAGCCCTCTCGACCCACATGGAATACTTCAAGCCCGTCCGCGAAGGTGAAGTGCTCGAGGCCCTTGCCACCGAGGAAAACCTGGGCCGCCGCACGGCCACCTACCGCATCGAAATCCGGCGCGACACGGAGTTGGTGGCTTTGTTCACCGGCACCGTCTTCAGAAAGGAGGTCGATAGCCGGTAGCTAATAACCGATGACCAGGGTATCTTTTGGCGATCGGCTATAAGCCATCAGCGTTCATATGCCTATGGAAGCTTACATCATCGACGCAGTGCGTACACCCGTCGGCAAGCACGGCGGGGTGCTGGCTTCGGTACGCCCCGACGACCTGGGAGCCATTCCCATCCGGGCCCTTCTGCAGCGAACAGGCGTGCCGGGGAGCGACATCGAAGACGTCTACATGGGCTGTGCTAATCAGGCTGGCGAGGACAACCGCAACGTGGCACGAATGTCGCTCTTGCTGGCCGGGCTACCCATCTCGGTGGGAGGTTCCACCGTCAACCGGCTGTGCGGCAGCGGCCTGGACGCGGTGGCGAGCGCAGCCCGGGCCATCATGGCTGGTGAAGGGCAGGTCTACATCGGGGGCGGGGTGGAGAGCATGAGCCGCGCGCCCTGGGTCATGCCCAAGGCGGAGAAGGGCTTCGCCACGGGCAATGTGACCGTCTATGACAGCACGCTGGGCTGGCGCTTCATCAACCCGCGCATGAAGGAGATGTACGGCACCGACGCCATGGGTGAGACTGCCGAAAACCTGGCCGAGCAGTACCAGATTCCCCGCGAGGAACAGGACAAGTTTGCCCTGCGCTCCCACCAGAAAGCCATCGCCGCCCAGCTCTCGGGCGCTTACGAAAGCCAGATGGTCCCGGTGGAAATACGCGACCGCAAGGGCAACCTCGAGCAAGTCTGCAAAGACGAGGGGCCCAGAGCCGACACCAGCCTCGAGGCGCTGGCCAAGCTCAAGCCGGTGTTCCGCCAGGGCGGGAGCGTGACTGCCGGCAACAGCTCCTCGCTCAACGACGGGGCGGCGGCGGTGCTGCTGGCTTCGAAGGACTACGCCCAGGCCCACGGGCTCAAAGCGCTGGCCCGCGTGCGCTCCATCGCCGTGGCGGGGGTCGAGCCGCGCATCATGGGCATCGGGCCGGTTCCCGCGACTCACAAAGCACTCCTCCGGGCCGGGCTCTCCCTAGACGACCTGGGGCTCATCGAACTCAACGAGGCCTTCGCCGCGCAGAGCCTGGCCGTGCTGCGCGAGTGGGGCCTGGACCCCGAAGACCCTCGGCTCAACGTGAACGGTGGGGCCATCGCCATCGGCCACCCGCTGGGCTGCTCGGGGGCGCGCATCCTCACCGCCTTGGTACACGAAATGCAGCGGCGCGAGGTGCAATTCGGCCTGGCGACCATGTGCATCGGCGTGGGGCAGGGCATCGCGATGGTAGTCGAGAAGGTATGAGGGTGCTCGAGCAGTTCCGCCTCGACGGCAAGGTGGCCCTGGTGACGGGGGGCTCGAGGGGCCTGGGCCTCGAGATCGCCCACGCCCTGCGCGAGGCCGGGGCCAAAGTCGCGCTGCTGGCCCGCCGGGAGGGCTTCTTCGGGGAGGCCCTGAAGCGGATTCCCGACGCCTTGCCCATCGTGGGCAACGTGCAGGACGAGGAGGGCCTCGAGCGGGCCATCGCCCAGGTGGAGGCCGAACTCGGGCCCTTGAGCGTGCTGGTCAACGCCGCCGGAGTGACCTGGGGCCAGGACGCGCTCGAGGTGCCCGCCGCCAAGGTGCGCGAGGTGCTCGACGTCAACGTCACCGGCACCTTCCTCGCCAGCCGCATCGCCGCCAGGGGCATGAAGCAGCGCGGCTACGGCAAAATCCTCAACATCGCCTCGGTGGCCGGGCTGATGGGCAGCCCCAGCGAGATCATGGACGCCGCCGCCTACTCGGCCTCCAAAGGCGGCCTGATCGCCCTGACCCGCGACCTCGCCGTGAAGTGGGGTCCCTTCGGCATCCGCGTCAATGCCCTGGCTCCCGGCTTCTTCCCCACCCGCATGACCGAGAAGGTGCTGCCGCGCATCGAAGCCGCCGTGACCGCGCGCACCCCGCTGGGCCGCCTGGGCCGCAGCGGTGAACTCGCCGGGGCCGCACTCTTCCTCTGCTCCCCCGCCTCCGACTACGTCACCGGCCAGGTGCTCGCCGTGGACGGGGGAATGACCGCTCAGTGAGTTTCGTGCGTATGACGTTTGATGCAGGACGTAGGACACACGACCGGCCAGCGTTTTGCGTTAGACGTTAGGCGTTCGACCTTTGACAGGAGGTTGCCATGCCCATCTTCCAACCCGAACTCGAGACCCTTCCCCGCCCCAAGCTCAAAGCGCTCCAGGACGAGCGCCTGCGCGAACAGGTGGCCTACGTTTACGAGCGGGTGCCCTTTTACAAGCAAGCCCTGGACGAGCGGGGCCTGAAGCCCGGCGATATTCGGGGCCTTGAGGACATCCACAAGCTCCCCTTCACCAGAAAAAAAGACCTGCGCGACACCTACCCCTTCGGCCTGTTCGCGGTGCCGCGCCACGAGCTCGCCCGCATCCACGCCAGTAGCGGCACTACCGGCAAGCCCACGGTGGTGGGTTACACCAAAGGCGACCTCGAGATCTTCGCCGAGGTGGTGGCCCGCTCGCTAGCCGCCGCGGGGGCCCAGCCCGGCATGATGCTGCACAACGCCTACGGCTACGGCCTCTTCACCGGCGGGCTGGGGCTGCACGGGGGCGCGGAGAAGCTCGGCATGATCGTGGTGCCCGTCTCCGGCGGCATGACCGAGCGACAGGTCATGCTCATCCAGGACTTCAAGCCTGAGGTCATCTGCTGCACCCCCTCGTATGCTCAGACCCTGGCCGAGGAGTTCAAGAAGCGCGGCGTGAGCCCCGAGGAGATCAGCCTCAAGTACGCGGTGCTGGGCGCGGAGCCCTGGACTGAGGCCATCCGAAAGAGCGTGGACGAGGGCTTAGGGGTGAAGTCCACCAACATCTACGGCCTCTCCGAGATCATCGGCCCCGGCGTCTCCAACGAGGACGTGAGCGAGCGCGACGGGCTGAGCTACATCTGGGAGGACCACTTCTACCCCGAGGTCGTCCACCCCGAGACCGGCGAGCCCCTGCCCGAGGGCGAGGTGGGCGTGCTGGTGCTCACCACCCTCACCAAGAAGGCCATGCCGGTGCTGCGCTACTGGACCGGCGACCTCACCTACATCACCCGCGAGCCAGGCGCCTCCGGCCGCACCCACGCCCGCATGGCCCAGATCAAAGGCCGCACCGACGACATGCTCATCGTGCGTGGGGTCAACGTCTACCCCACCCAGATCGAGGCCGTGCTGACACAGATTCCCGAGGTGGCCCCGCACTACCAGATCGTGCTGCGGCGTGAGCGCACCATGGACGAGGTCGAACTCAAGCTCGAGGTCGCCGAACCCTTCTTCCGCGAAGTGGGCGCCCAGATGCTCTCCGACGAGATCATCGAGGCCGATCACCGTCTCTCGGCCCTACGCGACAAGGTGGCGCACAAGATCAAGGACAACATCGGCGTCTCGGTCAAGGTCACGCTGCTCAGCCCCGGCAGCGCCCCGCGCAGCGAGGGCGGCAAGCTCAAGCGCGTGGCGGATTTGAGGAATTTAGGCTAGTTAGCAAAAACCTTCCTCTGGGCTATCCGCCGTTGGCAACCCCTTATGAAACCCATACCCATCGGATACCAGGCGACGCTCGAGCTCACCGTCACCGATGAGATGACCGTGGACTTCGAGCACCCTCACGACCCCCGGCTGGGCAAGCTGCACGCGGTCTACGCCACCTACTGGATGGCCAAGCACATGGAGATGGCCGGACGCATGATCATCCTCGACTTCCTCGAGGAGGGCGAAGAGGGCATCGGCTCGAAGGTGAGCGTCAACCACCTGGCCTCGGCCCTGCCGGGCATGAAGGTGCGGCTCCTGGCCGAACACACCCGCACCGAGGGCAACCGCGTCTACGCGGCGCTCAAGGTTTGGAATGAGTTGGGCGACCTCATCGGCGAGGGTGAAACCGAGCAGGTGATCCTGCCCAAGGGCAAGCTCGAGCGGATTTTCGAGAAGCTCCAGGAGCGCTGGGCCAGCTTCCAGCAGGCGAAAAGCTAGATCAGGCCGCTTTTGCCAAAGCGAATTGCGTCTAACCTGATCTTGTGACCCGCTTGCCCCTGTTTCCGTTACCAGAGACCGTGGTCTTCCCCGGCCTCTTGATCCCACTGTTCATCTTCGAGGAGCGCTACAAGCAGATGATCCGGGAGTTACTGGGACGCGAGGAGGGCGAGCGACGCTTCGTGATCACCCTGGCGGGGCCCGAACCAGGGATGTATCGGCGGGTGGGCGGCTATGTGGACTTGCTGGCGGCCTCGGAGAACCCCGACGGCACCTTCAACATCGTCTGCCGGGGCGGGGAGCGCTGCCGCGTGAGCGAGGTGGGACTGGGCGAGGGCAAGCTCTACTACTCAATCCCCGACCAACCCCTGCCCCTCGAGCGCTCCGACCCCGGCCTCGAGGCCATCGCCGCCTGGGACGCGATGGAGGCTTTCCGCAGCTACGTCGCGGACAAGGCCGACCCCAGGGCCCTGGAGCAGGCCATCGCCAACCTGCCCGAGGACCCGCTGTACCAGGCTTCCTTCCTGTGCGTGAACCTGCGAGTGCCCGCCACCGACAGGCAGGCCTTGCTCGAGGCCCCCTCGCTAGTGGCCCGGCTCGAACTCGCCCAGAAGCTCATGCGCCAGGGGCCGCTCTCCCTCAGCACGGCGGAGGCCTGAGCGAAGAAGGAGGAAACCACAGACCCCTACCGCAAGTAGCGAAAGCGCTCGAGGCGGGGATTGGGCTCGAGCCCCAGTTCGTGCATCGCCGAGGCGTAGAGGCCCCAGGCTTCGATGGCCAGAGGGGTTTGCAGCAGGCGCTCGAGCGTGGCCTCGTCGGTGGGCTCCAGGCGCAAAGCCTCCAGCCAGGAGGCCGGTTCGCCGCTCAGCAGCAACCGCTGGCGTCGCGAAGCGCGGTAAGCCTCGCGGAAGCGATCGATCTCGGGGTGGTCGAAGCCCTCCAGCGGCAGGCTGCTGGAGTCCGGCGGGTTCCACAGATCGACCCACAGCTCGGGCACCTTGGCCAGGCCGTAGGGCTTGAGGAAGTAGCCGGGCACACGGCTGGGACGGCCTGGCTCGAGCGCCCCCAGCAGTTCCGACCACAGCACGCGGAACTCCCCGTCGGAAACCCCCAAGGTCTCCAGTAAAGCTTCCTTGCTCCAGTCCTGAAGCAGCAGCAAGGCCAGCAGCAGGCGAGTTTTCTCCCGCTTCAGCCGCACTTCCCGCCCTTCCACCCGCAAGCTGAGCCCGCCCAGCGCGAAGATCTCGACGCGAACCCCCGGATGGTAGGGCAGCGGCAGCTTTCCCGCCTCCCACAGCAGCCGGCGGGCGCGGTGGATGGGCGGGGCGAAGAGCGTGGGTTGGGCTAGGAAGGGGTAGCGCTCGAGCAACTCGGCGGGCGCGCTGCTCCAGGGATAGGCCGCGACCAGTGCCAGCAGGAAGGGGTCCTCGATGGCGGTGAGGGCGGGCAGGCCGAAGGGCTCGCCCCGGCGCAGGTGGGCGTAGGCCACAGCCAGGGTCATGAAGGCTTCCACCCAGGGGTCACCCGCTTCCCGGCTCAGGCGGATCATATCGGCATAGGCTCGCGCGTCGCCTACCGCCGCCAGGCCACCCAGGGCCTCCACCTTCAGCCGCGCCGGCCCACCTTCGGCCAGGGCCAGGGCCCGCTCGTAGGCCGCACGGGCTTCTTCCCAGCGGTTCTGCGCCAGCAGGGCGTGTCCCAGCCGGGCCTCGGCCAGGGCCACCACAAAGGGGCTCCCCAGAGTCTCGCCCTCGCGGCGGCCTTTGTGGGCCATGGCCTGGGCGCTCTCAGCATCCCCGGCGACGGCCTCGAGCAGCGCCAGCAGCAGCGTGCCCTCGCGGTGATTCTGGGCTACGGGAAGGCTACGGGTGTGCTCACGGCGCAGTTCCTGCAAAGCCCTCTCCGGCTGCCCGCCACGCAGCCAGAGCCTGGGGCCTTCCATGCCCATCGCCGCGGCCTCGGCCACCCGGCCCGAGTTGAGCAGGTTCTCGGCCCACAGTCGCTTTGCCTCCTCGGGATGGGTCTTGCGGGCAGCCTCGAGGTGAGGCCAAGCCCTCGCCGGCTCCACGGTGTCGAGGAACAGCCGAGCCAGGCCCAAGTTGGCCTGCTCCACACCCGACTCCAGCGCCCGGCGGTAGGCTCGCTCGGCCTCGGCATAGCGCCCGGCCTGGCGCAGGCCCTCGGCGTGAAGGTAGTGCAGCGCCGGACGGGTGGCGAACATCTCCTGGGGGATGCGCTCGAGCATCGCCAGCACGGTGTAGGTCAGGCCCCGCCGCAGCCACTCCGCGCCCTGGCTCATCACCAAGTCGGCGGCGTGGCCCAGGCGCCCGGCCTCGAGCAGATACCCCGCCGCCCGCACACCCTCTCCCCTCTCCAGCGCAGCATCGGCAGCCCGTGTCAGCAGGCCGCGCACCTCGGCGGGCTCGAGCAGGCTGATGAGGGCCTGGCGCACCAGGGGGTGAAAGCGGATGCGGCCCCCCACCCACTCCAGCAGCAGGTCGCTGGCGTAGGGCTCGAGGGCGGAAACATCCCTCATCCAGGCGAACTCCTCCGGCCCTAGCTCGCCCAGCACGCTCGCACGGGCAGCGATCTTCTGCACGCTCTCGGGCAGGCTGGGCAGCAGGTAGGCCAGAAGCCCGGCAGGGTCAGGGTGAGCGTAGAAAGCCTCCTCGGGGCGCGCTCCGCGCTGCATGGCCCTCAGCAGCAGACGCAGCCCCAGCGGCCAGCCCCGCACCAGGCTGTGGGCCTGCTCGACCTCGAAGGCCGGGAGTTCGGGCGCGATGGCCACGGCCAGCTCCAGGGCCTCCTCGGCGTCGAAGGCCAGCTCGCGCTCGCCCAGCACCCGCCCCAGCACCTCCCAGGGCGCCGCCCGGCGGCTCAGCACAGCCATCTGTAGCGCGGGAGCCTGCGAGAGCGTGCGCAAGAAGGCCAGCGTTTCGCGGCTGGCAGCCCGCTGGGCTTCGTCGAGGACGAGGACGCGAGCCGGAGCCAGGGGGTTGTGCCGCGCGGCCAGCTCCTCCAGCAACGCTTCGGCGGCCTGGGCCCAGGCGCCGTGCTCGAGGGCCTGTTCGACCTCGAGCCCCCGCCGGCCCAACCGCGGGCGGTAGGCCTCGAGCAGGTGCCAGCCCAGCACCACCGGGTCCTGGCAGTCCTCGGCCAGGGTGACCCACACCCCGCCGCCCGCCATCAGCGAGGCCATCAACGTGGACTTGCCCCAGCCCGCCCCGGCAGCCAGCACCAACACTGGGCTTTTGGCGAAACCCTGCCGCACCACCTCGCTCAGGCGCAGGCGGCTGACTTCTCGAGCCGTGCGCGGGGGCAGCAGGCGGCTTTTGGGCACGCGGTAGGGCATGGCGTAGCTAAGGAATTGTACCCGCAAAGGGGCTACACTGACTCACATGAGCACGGCCATTTACGACGCGATCAAGAAAACCATCCTCGAGGCCATGAAGGCCAAGGACCAGCCCACCCTCGACTTCGCCCGCGTGATCAAGGCCGAGATGGACCGCAAGGGCGACGGTCGCCCCCTGCCCGACGCCGAGGCGGTCAAGATCCTCAAGGCCCTGCGGGTCACCGCCGAGGAGACGGGAAACCAGTTCGACCTCGAGTTCCTCGACCGCTTCCTGCCCAAGGAGATGAGCGAGGAGGAGATCGAGGCCTGGGTGCGGGCCAACGTCGACTTCAGCCAGTTCAAGGCCCCCCTGGCGGCCATCGGCGTGGTAACCAAGGCTCTGGGTCCCGCCGCTCCGGGAGATAAGGTGCGCAAGGTGATCGAGCGGGTTGTAAGCGGCTAGAAAAGGGATGTCCCCAGCGGGCTGGGGTATAGGGCCACCGCTGGGCGCATCTGCATCACGGGAACCACAGACGCGCAAGCGACTTGCTGGGTGGTGCTGGGCATTCGCAGGCGCTTCCATCCGAGGCGCCCTTGCGTGCCCATCACCACGAGGTCGCCGTACTCATTGGCGATCCGGCCAATGAGGTCGCCCACCGGCACCTTCTCGGCTACCTCGACCAGGCCCCAGCTTCTGGAGTAGGCCAGCCGTTCCAGCGCCTCGTCCAAGACGCTCCGACCACGCTCTACCGAGGCGGCAACGTGCAAAACCATGACCTCGGCGCTCAAGGCCTGGGCCAGCCCCCTCACCCACTCCAGCACGCGTAAGCCCAGGACACCGCCATCCACGGGAGCCAGGATGCGCTCAAAGCGCTCGAAGCGCTCGAAGCGCGGGAGGAAGGCCGCTTCCTGGCACCGAAGAGTCGCCACCGGTGTCGGGGCCAGGCTCACCACCGCCTCGGCGGTGCTCCGGAGCAGCAACCGACGCAACCGGCCCCCGCAGTGTGTCCCCATCACGATGAGGCCGCAGCTTATCGACCGGGCTACCTGTACAATCGCACGGGCCACGTGGGTCCCCTCGATAGAGTGGGTCATCACCCGTAGCCCCCGGGCACTCGAGACTTGCCTCCAGTACTGCAACAGAACCAGTCCGCCGCCCTCCAGCTCTCGCCACTGGCGCTCACCCTCACCATAGAGAGGTTGTGAACTAGTGTTCCGCACGTGGACGAAGTGTACCGCGGCCCTGAGCCGCCCGGCCAGCGCCAGCCCTGCTTCCGCGGCCTGGTCGCCACAGGGTGAGCCGTCCACTGGAATCAAGATAGGACCGAACATCCTCCGACCTCCCTCACGCCCGCACGTCCTCGCTGCCTTCATCCGTTTCAGGCTTCTCTCCCACGGCGCCAGCCGTCGGTTTGAGGGCATCCTCCAGCGTCACCGCCTCCAATACCCGCTCGCCCAGCCGCTCCCCGGCCTCGGCGAAGGGACGGAAGACCAAGGTGGCCCCGGCCTGTTCCACCAGCGGGTCCTCTTCGCGGTGGAAAGTGGTGGCGGCGACCAGGCCCTTGTAGCCCTTGCGCCGGATATGTCGCAAGGCCTGCAGCTTGGCCTCGAGTTCAGGCATGGTCAGGAGGATGCCTTTGAGGGCGCTGAGGTCGAGGTGTTCCCACAGCTCGGGGTCTTCGGCGTCGCCGTAGGCCACCCGGCGGCCCTTGGCTTGGTGGAGTTCGATCTTCTCGGGGTCGCTATCCAGCCCAAGCACCCCCTCTCCCTGCGCGGCGAGGTAGCGGTATGCTGCCCCCCCAGTGCGCCCCATGCCCGCGATGAGCCAGGCGGCCCCGTCAAGGCGGGTGGGTTCGGTGTCGGGGTGCTTCCCTGCCAGCTCGAAGCGCACCAGCATCCGCTCGAGGCGGATATACAGGGAGTGGGCAGCCCAGTTGAGCGGCGCGGCCAGCGCGATGGACAGAGCCACCGCCACTGCCAGCACCACCCCCCACTCCGCCGCCAGCAACCCCCGCTCCTGGGCGATCGCCGCGGCGACGAGGGTGAACTCGCTGTAAGTCGCCAGCCCAACCGTGGCCAGGAAGCTGGTGCGGGCCCGCAGACCGCAACGCAGTAACAGGGCAAAGAGCAGCGCAGCCTTGAGGGGCAGCAAGGCCACCAAGCCCAGCCCTAACAGCAAGCTTCCCAGGCTGGGGACTCCTCCCAGCCCCACCTTGACAAAGAACGCTACTAGGAAGCTCTCGCGCAGGCTCCACAGCATTTGGGAGAGTTCTTCGACCTTGGGGTGGCGGGCCAGGGCGGCCCCGGTGAAGAGGGCCCCCAACTCCGGAGCCAGGCCGACCCGCCCGGCCAGTTCCGCCCCTCCCAGAGCCAGGGCCAGCCCGAAGAGAAGCACCAGTTCATCCTGCCGGCTCCGTGCAAGGACCCAGCCAGCCACAGGCCGCAGCAGGGGGAAGCCGAAGAGCAGCCAAGCCCAGGGGCTGGGATGTTGCATCCCCACCAGCACCAGCAGGCCCAGCGAGGCCAGGTCTTGCAGCACCGAGATTCCAATCGCTAGTCGTCCGTGTAGTGAAAGTAGCTCCCGCTTTTGTTCGAGGATTTTGCCTAGCAACACCGTGCTGGGATTAGCCAAGGCCACTGCCAGCAGCAGCAGCACCACCGGGTCGGCACTGGCTCCAGCCCACCACAACGCCATTCCCAACAAAGGCACCACCAGCAGCAGGTGCAGGCCGCCCACTCCGGCCACCTCACGGCGAAACAGGCCGCTGAGGTTGAGGGTCAAGCCGATGGTGAACAGCAGCAGCAGTACGCCCACCCCGGCGATACGCTCCAGCAGCGGGGTGCTCACCACACCGAGTAGGCTGAGCAGCAGCCCACCGGCCAGGTAGCCCACCAGGGACGGCAGGGCCAGGCGAGCAGCCAGCAGGCCCAGCCCATATACAATGACAATAACCACAGCTTCCAACTTGGCCTCCTGTCAAGGCAAATCAGGGGACTCGAGGCCGATAGGCCAATGGCGCGGGCCAAACAGTGTGTTTGGCTCTGCGAATAAGGCCGGAGATGCGTTGTGGGCTAAGCCTCAGTAAGTTTCATCGAAGGAGGGCGTGACCTGAGGACCGGGCACCCCCGGCCCAGGCTTGGAGGTACTCCCTGGGGTCTTCCCCCCAGCGCCGGGGGTCGAAGAAAATCGGCCTATGGCCTTGCCGGAGCCTGGTCTTGGTCACGTCGCCTCCTTTCGTTAGAGCCGGCTAGAGTCTCCCGTAAGCGGGAGCAGGTTTTACCAGAATATATAATATATAGCCCCAGCCTGCAAACAAAGGGCCTCGGCGGCCAGGCTTTTATCATAAGCACATATGAAATCTGTCTCCATCCCTAGTCCGTTGCCGCATCTAGCCCAGATACCCGATTCCCGCGAGTACTTGAAAACCCAACATCGCTGGCAAGACCTGCTGCTAATCTGCTTGATGGCGGTGGGGGCTGGGCGGCACAACATCCTGGCCATCAGCCAGTGGGTGAAAGACCATCGCGCTTTCCTGCTCAACCAGGTGGGTATCCGTACCCGCCTGGGCCAGCGGAAGCTCCCGGCACAGGCCACCCTCTACCGTTTCTTCCAGTCCCTCTCAAAGCAGCTCGACGCCCTCCAGTCCGCCTTGCTTGACTGGGCCCAGGAGGTATGGCAGACCCTGGGCCAAAACGGCCCTTTGTCCCTGGGTGAACAGGCCCGCCAGGGCTCTGTCCCGA
>NZ_QWLA01000003.1 GCF_003574095.1 Calidithermus roseus | reverse complement strand
ACCTGCCGGGCAGCGCCTTCATCGAGGTAAGGGCGGGAGGAAAACGGCTGGTCTTCAGCGGCGACTTAGGCCACGGCGCCAAGGAAGTGCTGCCCGATCCCAAGGACGCCGCTCCCGCCGACCTGGCCGGGATTCCCGGCAGCGCCCTCACTGGACGGCTGGCCGCCCGTTTCGGGGAGGTGGGAGCCCTGCGGCTGGCCTTCGGGGTGGTGGCAGCCGGGTTGCTGCTGCAATTCCCCGACCGGCCCTGGCTCATCCTGCTGGGCTTCGTGCTGATGATGGCGGGGCTCTTCACCGCGCAGGGCCTGGGCGGGGCGGCTTCCGGGCGTTTGGGCAGCGGCGTGAGCGGGACCTACGTGGCGGCTTTTTACCTGGGTGGGACGATGGCGGGGTTGGTGTATCCGCCGTTTTTGCACCTGGGCGCGGGGCCAGCCCTGGGGCTGGCTGCGTCGGTAGCCGCGCTGTCCTGGGGACTGGCGGCCAAGGCGCTCAGGGAGTCATGAGGGGCTCAGGCTGCGGGCCAGAAACAGGCTCAGGGTGGCTCCGATGCCGTAGGCCACGAACAGGGGCAGGTTGGCCGCCGACTGCCCCTGGCGGATGCTCCCGATGACCCCCACCCACAACACCAGCAGCGAGACCACGATGCAGCCCATGGCCAGCGTGGCCAGCAGGGCCGGGCTGGGGCGGAAAAGACTCAGCAGCAGCGGTAGCCAGATGAGCGAATTGGCCAGCAGAAGAGGGGCTCTAGGACCACCCATGCTTCCATCGTATGCTGGTTCAGGCGTGGAACGGCTGCGACTGGCCCCCGTGAACGACGCGGGGCGAAGACTGATCGAAGCCTGGTTTGAAGACCCTGAACTCGCCCGCAGGCTCTCCCCTCCGGACGCGGCGTGGTGGCTGTTGCAGCACGGCGCGCCCGGCGTCGAGCTCTGGCTGGCCTGGCAGGGACAGGAGGCCGTGGGCTACGTGCAGGGCGAGCCCGACGAGCGCGACCCCACCACCTTTCACTTCGCCTTCGCGGTGCGCCCTGGCCTGCGCGGGCGGGGCTACGGCAAGCGTATCCTGCGGGCCATGCTCGAGCACCCCAGCCTCGCCCGCTACCGGCGCTTCGTGGCCTCGGTGGAGCCCGACAACCACGCCAGCCTGCGCTGCCTGGGGTCGCAGGGCTTCACCCGCCACAGCCGCTCTCCCGATGAAAACGGCTTTGTGGACATGGCCTACACCCGCCATTACCATGGAGAGCATGGCGGCCCAGGCTCCCAGTAAAGGCAAAACGGTCTACCACCTCAAAGCTACCCTCACCGATTGGGAGGCGCGGGTGAGGGGAATGCCCTACCGCGTCATCGCCATCCCGCCCGAGCGCAGCCTGTACGAGCTGGCCGAGGCCATCACCGACGCCTTCGGCTTCAGCTTCGACCACGCCTTCGGCTTTTACAACAAGCTCAAGAACCCCTACGACTCCTCCGAGAGTTACGAGCTGTTCAGCGACCTCGAGGAGGAAGAGGGGGATAATCTGGGATTCATCCCCTCACTGCCGCAACTGGCCGAGCTGGTCCCTGGCGGCGAGGACGACCCCGCTTTCCTGGTCACCAAGGCCGCGATGGAACTCGACCACCAGGTCCTCCAGGCGCGCTACCTCGAGGCCACCCGGGCCATCCTGCGCGAGGAGGTGCTCGCGCGCATCCCTGCCGAGAAGCACGCCGTGGTGCAGCCGCTCCTCCAGCAATTCATCCAGGCCATGGTGCCCACGGAGGAGGACCTCAAGAAAAGCCTCTCACTGGATGAACCCGAAGCTAAAGGGGTCAAGGGAGTACCCATCACCGAGGCCTTCCCTAAGGTAGGCAAGAAGATGCTCTTCCTCTTCGACTACGGCGACGAGTGGCGCTTTATCGTCGAGCTGAAAGCCATCGAGCCCGCCGAACCCAGGGTGCGCTACCCCAAAGTGGTGCAGTCGGTGGGCGAGGCCCCCGAGCAATACCCTGGCTGGGACGAGGAGGACGAAGGGTGAAGCAGGCCAGAGCCACCTGCCCCCTCGACTGCCCCGACGCCTGCTCCCTGGTCCTGACCATCGACGACGACACAAACCGGCTCCTAAAGGTCGAGGGCGACCCCGACCACCCCTTCACCCAGGGCTTCGCCTGCGTGAAGACCTACCGCTACCCCGAGCGCAACCACCACCCCCTGCGCCCTCTTTACCCCCTGCGCCGGGTCGGGCCTAAAGGTTCGGGCCAGTTCGAGCAGGTGAGCTGGGAAGAAGCCCTGGACCACATCGCCAACAGGCTGCGCCAGGTGATCGACCAGCACGGGGGCGAGGCGGTGCTGCCCTACCACTACGCCGGGACCATGGGCCTGCACCAGTACGCCCATCCCCTGGCCTTCTTCCGCGCCATCGGGGCCTGCGAACTCGACGAGACCATCTGCGCCACGGCGGGAGCGGCGGCCTGGGAAGCCACCTACGGCTCACCTCGCTACGGCATCGACCCCGAAGACGTGCCCAGGGCGAAGTTCATCTTCCTGTGGGGCATCAACAGCCTGCACACCAACACCCACCTCACGCCCTTCCTCAAGCAGGCCCGCCATAACGGGGCCAAGATCGTCCACATCGACCCCTACGAGAACCTCACCTCCCGCTTCGCCGACGAGCACGTCAAGCTGCGCCCCGGCAGCGACGGGGCGCTGGCCTACGCCATGGCCCACGTGATCCTGCGCGAGGAGCTGCACGATGTGGCCTACCTCGAGCGCGCCACCCAGGGCTTCGAGCAATACCGCGCCGCGGCCGAGGAGTGGCCCCCCGAGCGGGCCGAGAGGGTCACCGGCGTCCCGGCGGCTACCATCGAGCGGCTGGCGCTGGAGTTCGCCCGTGCCAGGGCCAGCTTCATCCGCACCAGCTACGGCATGACCCGTCACCCCGGCGGGGCCAGCGCCCAGCGGGCGGTGCTGCTGCTGCCCGCTTTGATCGGGGCCTGGCAGTACAGGGGCGGCGGTGCCCTGCTCACCACCTCGGGGGCCTTCCGGCTGGAGCGCAGCTACCTGGGCGGGGCCCACCTGCTGCGCGGGGAGCACCAGCCCAAAGGCTACTTCCGCCCCAACCCTGCCGTGCGCCACATCAACATGAGCCAGCTTGGCAGCGCGCTCACCCGCCTGGACCCGCCCATCCGGGCCCTGTTCGTCTTCAACTCCAACCCCCTGGTGGTGGCCCCCCGCTCCGACCTGGTGCAGCAGGGCCTGGCGAGAGAGGACCTCTTCACGGTGGTGCTCGAGCAGGCCCTCACCGAGACCGCCCGCTACGCCGACTACCTGCTCCCCGCCACCACCTTCCTCGAGCACCCCGACCTCTACACCGCCTACGGCCACTTCTACCTCTCCTGGAACGAACCAGTGATGAGGCCGCAGGGCGAGGCCCGCCCCAACACCTGGGTTTTCGCCGAGCTCGCCCGGCGGCTGGGCCTGGAAGAGCCCACCCTCTACTGGAGCGCCGAGGACCTGGCCCACAGCCTCCTCTCTAGCGGCCACCCCTGGCTCGAGGGGATCACCCTCGAGCGCCTCAAGGCCGAGGGCTACGTGCGCCTGAACACCCCCCGTGAGTTCCTGCCCTTCAAGGACGGGGCCAACCCCCCAAGCGGCAAGATCCGCTTCGACCCGCCCCCGCCCGTGATCCTCACCGAGCCCGACGAGGAGTTCCCCCTCATCCTCCTGACCCCGCCCGCCAAGCACTTCCTCAACTCCACCTACGGCCACGTCGAGCGGCTGGTGCAGGGCGAGGGCGGCGAGCCAGTGCTGCTGGTTCACCCCCAGGACGCCGCCCTCTACGGCGTGCAGGAGGGGAGACGGGTGCGCATCCGCTCCCGCCACGGCGCGGTGGTGCGCAAGGCCCGCGTGAGCGAGGCCCCCATGCCAGGGACGGTGGTGCTGGAAGGCACCTGGTGGGAGCGCTACGCCCCCGACGGCAAGGGCGTGAACTGGCTCACCGGCGAGCACCTCACCGACATGGGCGCGGGGAGCACCTTCCACTCCAACCCGGTGCGGCTGGAGGCCCTGGACTGAGCTGGGGCCACGCTCAAGAAGATAAAGCTGGCCTACTCCACCCCGAAAAACGCATCGAATTTCGTGGTGCAGAAGGGCTCGAGCGTGCTTCCCTGGCTTTTCCGAACGACGCAGTAACCCTGCTCCAGGTCAGATTACATCGAAGGTGGCAAAACTCAACCCCCGGCTCTCAACCGGGGGGAATACACGCTTGCAATTGGACTCTGCTCAAGTCTGTGCGGGTGGCTCGCCGGAGCGCCGGGAAAGGTAGCGCATGAGATCCTCGGGGCTCTTGAAGTAGCGGCGCTCTTTGCTGTGGACCTCCGTGAGGGAAGCCCGCCAGGCTCTACCTTCTCCATCCGGGGTTTGCTCCCACCAGATGCGGACGATGTAAGTCTGGGCGGGCTGAGGATCCATGGCTTTAGCGCCTCAAGGAGTGCAAGCGCTCGAGCGCTCTGTTAGCACTTCCGCTCGCGCTCACCAGCTCCAGGGTGAAGTTCGCACCGCTGGCTCCAGGCTTGACCAGCCCGATCTGACCGCCCTGCTGGTAGAAGCCCAGGTAGTCCCCAGCGTCGAGCTTTCCGTTCTTGTTGACGTCCTTCAGGCCGTAGATGACGTAGTCTCCACCCGAAAGGCTGCTGAACTTGTAGGGCGCGCTGGAGCCATCCTGGGTCAGCTCGAGCGTCTGGCTCTTGCCGGGGTCGCAGCTATCCGACTCGGCCAGGTAGTAGCAGGCGAAGAGCTGGGTGCCCTTGAGGCTGCCCGAAGGCCCGCTCAGGGCCTGGAGGGCCGCTGCCGCGTCCACCAGGCCAGCACCGCAGTCGGCGCCGGTGCTGCGCCCACAAGCTTGCGCCGTGAGCGGGCGGGCGGTCTGCTTGAGGATCGTGAGGGCTTCGCTGCGGGTAAGGCTGGGCTTCTTGCTCTTCATCAGCGCGACCAGGCCGGCCACGTGGGGCGAGGCCATGGAGGTGCCCTGGTAAAAGGCCCAGATGTACGCTCCGTCGCTGTCCCTGCGTATCGGGCTCAGCACGCCGTCGGCATAGCCGTCGCCGTTGCGATCGACGCTGGTGTCGCCGCCGGGAGCCATCACGTCGATGCGGGTGCCGTAGTTGGAGTAAGGAGAGCGGTAATCCCGCGTCTCGGTAGCGCCTACGGTAATGACGCCGGTGCAACTGGCGGGAATGAAGCCACTGGCGTCCATGTTCTCATTCCCCGCGGCCACGACGATGATGCTTCCCTTGGCGTTGGCTTTGTTGATGGCGTCCTGCCAGAGGGGAAAATCACTGCACTTGGCCTGGCCTCCCAGGCTCATGTTGATGACCTGGGCGGGGTTGGAGTTGGCCGGAACGCCGCTCACGCTCAGCCCGGCTGACCACAAGATGGCATCGAGGATATCGGCGTCGGTGCCCCCGCCTACCCCCAGCACCCGCACGGGCAGGATCTTGGCTCCCCAGCTCACGCCCGCGACACCCTTCCCCTCGTTGGTGGTAGCGGCCACGGTACCGGCCACGTGCGAACCGTGGTAGCTGCCCTGACCACCGGGCTCGTCGCCGGGGTCCTCGGGGTTGTTGTCGCGTCCATTGCCATCGTTGGCAATGTTGGGGTCGCTGATGAAGTCGTAGCCCGGCAGCAGCTTGCCTGTAAAGTCGGGGTGGCTCGAGAGGATGCCGGTGTCGATGACCGCCACGGTGACGGCGCTGGAGGTACCGGTCTCGAGGTCCCAGGCCTGGGGCAGCTTCATGGCCGGGTAGTGCCACTGGAGGGAGTAGAACTCGTCGTTGGGGGTCTTGAAGGCCCGGCGAATGTAGTTGAGCTGGGCGTAGAGCACGTCGCCGCGGCCCTGAAAGCTCTTCAGCAGCTCCAGCGTGGCCTGCTTGTCCCGCACCGCCGCCCGCAGGAGTTGGGTGTTTTCCAGGCCCAGGTCACGCACCAGGCCAAGCTGGACCCCATTTGCCGTAATGGCCGCGCCCCGACGCAGTGCCGCGCTGGGACGGAAGCGCACGATCAGCTCACCGGGCACGAAATCCTGCTCGGTAGCCAGCTCGGCCATCGCCCCGACTGCGAAGGAAAGGCCAGAAAAGCTGCGCTCCTGGACAGTCCGGTTGGCGACATCACCGGTTGCCCCTTGAGGAATGCTGCTGCCCAGGCTGACCTGGCCACTGATGTCGCCCCCGCCCCCTTGAGGGTTACAGGCCGCCAGCAATCCCAGTGCGGCCAGCACGCCAACCCATCTGTGTAGTTGCATGGATATCTCCTTAGGGAGCGGTGGCAACCGCGCCCCCGGCGGATTTTACTCGATAGACTCGAGCAGAAGAGATTTCACCTGATAAACTTAGATATAATCCCGATTTTCTCGGCCCCGCTCGCCGCGACCAGCCCGAAGTTCACGCCACTCTTGGGGGGCTTGACCACGGTGGGATCGGCGTTGACATTCTCGTACCAGCCGACGTAGTCATACGTACCGTCGCCGTTGATATCGAGTAGGCCGAGCACGACGTACTCCTTGCCGTCACTGAGCCCGGTGATCTTGTAGCCGCCGTCGCCAGCAGCGGTAGCCTGCCCATAGGTCGCGCAGTCATCAGCCACCAAGCAGGCTACGACCAGGGTCCCGGCGCTCGAGCCTCCGGAACGACTGACCTTACCCGAGATCTCGCCCGCCCCAACGCCGACGCTACCCGTGCACCCCGCCAGCATGATCAACAGCGCAATACCCGCAAAAGCCCGTTTTTTCATCTGCAATCTCCTCGTTCGCTCTGCCGATGGTCAGTCGGTCAGGCAACGAGGCTCAGGGTAGACGGGGGGGCGTTAGCCGTGCGTTAGGGCAGCAGAGGGGGTTCTATACCCAGCAGTGGACGGTGGTAGCCGGACCACCAGCGTCGGCTAAACCTCGGAGCCGTGCGGGGCATGAAAGGGCTCGAGCAAGGCCACGTTGACAGGGTTATGGCGCAGGAAGCTCTCGCGGTATTCGGCAGGCACACCCTCGGCGGTCTGGCCCACCCAGCTCTGGGCCTGTCGGCGCTGAGAGGCTGCCTCGGGGTGCTTCAGGGCCTCGAGGGTGCGGGCGTGGGCCAGCAGCACCTCGCCCCAGTAGAAGTCGCTAGGGTCGTAGGTCGCGCGCAACTCGAGCGCAGCCTGAGCGTGCGGTAGGGCTTCCTCGGGCCGGCCCAGGGCCAGCAGCACCTGGGCCACACGGGTGTGCGCGACGATTTGCAGGCCGCCCAGATCGGCCTGCTGGCTTAGCTCGAGGGCCTGTCGCGCCCAGGACAACCCCTCCTCCAGGGGAAGCAGGGCGGCTCTGGTGGCGTAAAAAGCCGTCCGGAGGCTCCGCGATGGACCCAGCCCGGCCTCGAGTTCCCGCAGCAACTCCCCCGCCTCGTAGCCCCGCCACTGCGCCAGCCTGAGCCAGGCCAGCCGCAGGAAGCTGCGCTGGTCGGGCTGGAGGGCCTCGGGGTGCAGGGCCTCGAGCACGCTCTGGGCCCGCGCCGGTTGCCCCAGATCGAGGTAGGCCAGGGCCAGGGCCTTGGCCAGAAAGCCCACGCGCCAGTAGGGCTGCTCTTTGGCCCGGGCGTGGGCCAGCTCGAGGTAGTGCAAAGCCCCGCCGTAATCGCCCAGGTCGCGCAGGGCATCGCCCAATAGCATGGGCACCGACACGGCCAGCTCGCCCACCCCCTGCAGGGTATCCACCAGCCCCATGGCCTCCTGCAAGACCTCGCAGACCCGGCGCTTGTACCCCAGCGCGCCCAGGCTCACGGCCTGGTTGTTGAGCACGATCAGCAAGCGGTATTCGTTGCCCAGGCGGCGCAGGGCGACCTCTGCCTTGCGGTGGTGCTCCAGGGCCTCGCGGTGGCGTTCCAGGGCGTCGAGCACGACGGCGACGCGGCCCTGGTTGGCGGCAAGCTCCTCGTGGTCGCCCAAGCGCTCGTAGAGGACGAGGGCCCGCTCGAGCAGGGTCAGGGTCTCGCCAGGTTGCCCCTTGAGCCACTGGGCCGAGGCCAGGCTGGTGAGCAGGCGGGCCTCCAGGGAGGGATCGCCGCTTTGCACGGCCAGCTCGTAGCCACTGCGGGCGGCCTCCTCCACCAGCTCGCCCCTCCCGGTGCGCAGCAGGGCACTGGCCCGGGCGTAATGGGCCCTGGCCTTTTGGTGGGGGGTGCGGGCCAGGCCGAAGAGCGGCTCGAGCAGGGCTTGGTGGCTCTCGGCGGGCTCGAGCCGCAAGCGCACGACGGCGATGGCCTCCTGCACGTCGAACATCTGCTCGGGGGTGCCGTGATCCTGCAGAATCTGGGCGGCCTGCCGGTAAAAGCGCAGGGCCTCCCCCAGCAGCGAGGCGTGCTCGGCACGGCGGGCGGCCTCGAGCAGGAAGGGCACGGCCCGCTCCGGCTCGCCTCCCGCCAGCCAGTGCTCGGCCACGCGGGCCGGGTTGGCTTTCTCCTGGGCCAACCAGGTGGCGACGCGGCGGTGCAGCAGCGCCCCCACCCCCTGGGGCATGCCTGCGACCACCGCCTCGAGGATCAGGTCGTGGCTGAAGCGCTCCCCCCTGACCAGTTGGGCCCGCTCGAGTTCCTCCCAGGCCGGCAGCAGGCTCAGCAGGTCGCGCCCCAGGAGCCGCGCGGCGAACTCCAGCGAAAAATCGCTGCCCGCCACCCCCACCAGCCTGGCCAGTTGTAAAGCCTCGGTGGAAAGCCCTTCCAGGCGGCGAGAGATGATGCTGCCGACCTTGCCGGGCAGCCCGCCCTGGCCCGACCAGCCCTGCTCGAGGCGGTCGGTCTCGATGAGGTGGCGGATGGTCTCCAGCAAGAACAGCGGGTTGCCGCCGGTGAGGCTCATGAGGGAGTCCAGGTGTCGCTCCAGGCCGGGAATCCGCAACTCGAGCAAAAGGAGCCGCACCGCCTCTTCAGATAGCGGTTCCAGCCGGATGCTGCGCAGCATCCCGGCTTCCTCGAGTTGCCGCACCCGCCTGGCCGCCTCGGGGGGCAGTTCCCCGAGGCGGTAGGTCTGGATCACCCTGGGCAGCAGGCCGGGTTTGCCGGCGAGGTAAAAGGCCACCTCGAGGCTGGGCAGGTCGAAGAAGTGCAGGTCGTCGAGCACCCAGGCCGCCGCGTCCTGGCTGGCGAGGCGCAGCAACTCGCCCTGGGCTTCGAAGAAGCGTAGTTTGTCGGCCTCGCTTTGCAAGGGTGGGGGCTCGCCCGCCAGTTCGGGCAGGATGCGGCTGAGTTCGCGCCGTACCCAGGGTGCAAGCTCGAGGCCGGGCTTCTCGCCCAGCAACCGGCGAAAGGCCCGCGCATGCGTGGCGTAGGGCACCGACGCGTCCCCTGGCCGCCCGCTGAAGACGATGGGCAGCCCCTTGCTGGCGACAAACTCCAACGCCAGGCGGGTCTTGCCCATCCCCGGCTCCCCGCTGATTACGATCAGCTCTCCCCGCTCCCAGGCCTGCTCCATCAGCGCCCACTCGCGCTCGCGACCTACCAGCACGGGAGGCCGCTCGACCGAGAGGGGGATGCGCTTGCGGATGAGGGCTGGCTGGGGGGCCAGCCCTCCGCGCTCGATCTCCTGGGCCAGGGATCGGGTCTCGGGCAGGGGTTCGACGCCCAGTTCCCGTTGCAATGCCTCCACGCAACGGGCATAGGCCCTCAGCGCCGCCGCCCGGTCGCCCAGCAGGTAGTGCAGCCGCATCAACCGGCGGTGGGCCGCCTCGGAGAGCGGGTCTTCCTCGAGCAGCTTCTGCGCCCACGAAAGCGCCTCGGCCAGCTTGCCCTCGCGCTCGAGGCGTTCGGCGATCAGGTTCAACGCCTCGATGCGCAGCTCCTGCAGGCGCTCACGCTCGTAGATGAGCCACTCCTCGAACTCAGGGCAGTCGTCGTAGTCGTGGCCCTCGAGCAACTCCCCCTGCAGCTCCAGGCCCCGCCCCTCTCCCGAGGCCACCCGATTCTGCAGCGCGGCCACGTCGCTGCGTACCAGCGGGCTCAGGCTCAGGGGGTCGCTGCCCCCGAAGAGGCCGGGGTAGCGCCGCAGGGTGAAGAGGGTCTGGCGCAGGTTGTTGCGGGCGGAGGCTTCGCTGCCCTCGGGCCACAGCAGCCCGGCGAGCTTGGAGCGGGGCGTGGGGCCTTCCAGCGCCAGATAAGCCAGCAGGGCCGCCGGCTTGCGCTCCAGCAGCACCGTGCGGCCCTGTCCTATCAGGCTGGGCGGGCCCAGCAGCCTCAGTTCCCAGGCCCCGCTTTCCACAAACTGATTGTAGCCAGTCTCAAGGCCCGGTGAGGGTGAGGTGCACCTCGCCCGCCAGGTTGTAGCTGTAGAAGCGACCGCTGATGCCTGGACCGGTGATGTTATCGCTCACGGTGTAGCTGTTGTTGCCCGCCGGGGCAAAGGCCCCACTAAAGGCCCAAAGCAACCCCGTGTAGCTTCCCGGCTTGAGCGGGGCGTCGCTCGTGGCGCCCTGGGCGTTGGAGTGGGGGGTGAACTCGAGCGCAGGGCCGATGTAGTAGTCGAAGTCATAGCTGGCCGGATCGGTTGCGTCGTTGCTCAGAAAGGCGTAGTAGACCGGGGAGTAGCCCGGCGCTCCGCTCGCAGAGTCGCTCCAGCGGGCCACGAAGCCCTGGGCGGAGCGGGTGGAGCCGTCGAGCCCAGCCTCCCAGGCCACGTTGCCCACTGCGACGATGGAGCCGCTGCCCTCGACGCTTCCGTTGTTATCGGCGTCGATGGCCAGGGTGTAGCGCTTGCCGGGGGTCAGGGTCAGGCCGCCTTGCAGGTAGTAGGCACCTCCCCCAAGCCCCGTGAGCGCCACCGGCTGGCCGCTCCCGTCGCCGAGGGTGATCCTGGCCCCGTCCACGGGCTCGGTATCCTCGATCTCGCCGTCCGGGTTGGGGATGCCCTGGGCGAGGTAGACGAAGGCGGAAGGCGAGGCGCCGGAGGCCAGCAAAAAGGCATCGACGTCGTACACAGCCGCGCCCACGGGCCCCAAGCGAATGACGAGGGGGTTCTCGGGGCTTCCAGGGTGGCCCGACTGGGGGCGGACGAGGGGGCTCGAGGGCGTGATGCTGGCGCAGTCCTTCTCCACCAGGCCCGGCAGGATCACGCCGATGTCGTCGGTCACGAAGTAGCCGATGTCGATGATCTTGGCGGTCTTGGGCAGCTCGGGTATTCGCCCGTCGGAGTTGTAGGAGACCTTGTAGGCGTACATCTTGGGGTTGGGGCTGCCCTCGGCAATCCACACGCTCGCCACCCCCTGGGCGTTGGTGGTGCCGTTGACGCCGGGGGTCACCACCACCGTGGCCCCCTCCAGCGGCTTGCCGTTGGCGTCCACGACCTGCACCGCAGCGTTACGGCACTTCTGCCCCTCTGGCGCTCCGCCATACCAGGAGAAGTGGCGGATGCTGGCCCTGAGCACCGGGGTGCTGCCATCGACGCTGGAGAGCTCGACCGTGCCCTCGACGAAGTCCTCCCACTGCCCGGTCTGGGGGTTGTAGGCGTAGCAGTGAATCTTGGTGCCAATGGGGTAAACCTCACGCAGTTCCGGAGGAATGGGCAGCTCGACGATGGCCGAAGCACCGGGCTTGAGGTTGATGCGCCGATCAGCGGAGTCGAGGATGCTGAACTCGGCGAAGGTGACGGGGATGAGGGGGCTCGAGCCCGCCTGGAGCCGACCGGGAAGGGCCTGACCCTCCTTGGTGGGGTCGAGCGGGGTGATGACCACCCGCAGGTTAGCGTCGCTGGTGTCGAGGCTGCCTGCCGCGAAAATCACCGCATAGGGCCCGGCCTCGGTCATCTGGTAGAGGGTTCGGCTCGTAGCCGGGTCGTAAGGTTGGGCGGAGCCCTCCTTCTTGAGCGCTACCAGGACGCTGGCCTCCTGGGCTCCGGCTTGAGCGGTAGCATAACCCGGTGCGTAGCCGTCTTTGTGGAAGCTAAGCCTGACCTTGCCGCTGGCCAGGCCGCTGAAGTTGAACTGCCCGGAGGCGTCGGTAGTCGTCGATTGGCCGCTCCCGACCACCTCCACGTGGACCCCCGCCAGCTTAGCACCGCTGCCGATGCTGATCACGAAGCCGCTCACCGTGCCGCTCCCGCTGGGAGGATTGGACGTGCCACTGCAAGCCGCCAGAAGGAACCCAATGTACAATGCCAACCAAATCCTGACAGTCATACTGCTCCTTTCAGCCTTATCACGCTCTATTCGTGTTGCGTGGGGTGCGCTAAAGCTTGGGTACCACCAAGACGTCAAAGGAAAGCCCGTCGATTGGGATGGCCCGAACCACCCGCTTCCCCTCGAGGTCGAAGACCAACAAGTTGCCTTCGGTGCCGCTCGAGACGATGTAGACCTCCCGCCGGTTGGGAGCCAGCGCGGCGTGGGTGGGGTTGACGTATTTCTTGCCCTCCAGCTCCAGGGTCAGGCTCTCGACCTCGGCGGTGTCCAGCTTCACCAGCGAGAGGGAGTTGGAGTAGTAGTTCAGCGACAGCAAGCGCCCACCCGGCAACAGCAGCATTCCCAGCGGGCCGGGGTTCACGGTGTAGACGCTCTCCTTTCCCGCCGGCCCGAAAGCCGTGAGGGTGTTGGTCTCGAAGTTGGAGACCAGCACGCGGGAGCGCTCAGGGTCGGGGAGGAGCATGGCGGGGTCGCTGCCGGTGTGGGCCTCGAACTGCTGCTGCAAAGTCTTGGCCTCGAGCCGCCGGATGACCGCAGGGGTCGTGGCGGGCTGGGTGGGCCTCAGGGCCACGTAGAGGCTATCTCCGAGACGGGCCACGTCCACGGGCTCGTGGGCCTGGCCGCTGGGAGGGAGCGGGAGGGTGCGCTCGAGTTCGCCGCTGCTACGCGCGAGCAGGGCCAGGCTGTCGTCGCGGATCTGGCTCACGATCAGGGTTTCCCCGTCCTCGCTCAGAGCGATCCCGAAGGGCCGCGTCCCCACGATGGCCGGCTTGGCCGAACCTCCGCCGTGGCAGTCGAAGCAGGAAGAGTGGGCGAAGGCGTTCTGATCCCGGTGGCCCTGAATCAGGCTGCCGTCCGCGCGCCGCTCGGGAACGGGAGCGGTGAGGAAGGTGCGGCGGAGCGTGAGGGTCTGGAGGTCGATCTCGGCCACCGCCTGCGAACCCACCAGCACGGCGTAGGCCGCGCGTCCGTCGGGAGAGGGCATCAGGCGGTGAGGCAGCATGCCCACGGTAATGCGCTTGACCACCCGGCCCTCTTTGGGGTCTATCACGGCCACGGTCCTCGAGCCAGGCTGGCTCACCAGCACCCAGTGCTCGGGAGTCGCGACCTGCCGCGAGCAGGCCGGGAGCGCCAGGCCGAGCAGCCCCAGGGCCAGCCAAACTCGTCTGTCGCATAGGCTCATCCCATCACTTCCCTCCCCACGCCAACGCCCCATGCAAAACCGCAGGCTCCAGCCGGGAACGGCTTTCCCAGGGGCATCGCGCTCCACGATGCCCAGACGGTAATCCGGTGAGCGTTAGGTGAGCGTTATTCCCGCAGTCCCACCTTGTCCAGCAGGAAGGCGTACTCGAGCGCGACCTCCTTCAGCCGGTCGTAGCGGCCCGAGCTACCCCCGTGCCCCGCGCCCATGTGGGTCTTGAGCAGCAAGACGTTGCCGTCGGTCTTGAGCTCGCGCAGCCGGGCTACCCACTTGGCCGGTTCCCAGTAGGCCACCCTGGGGTCGTTGATGCCCGTGGTCACCAGCAGGTGGGGGTAATCTTTGGCCTGCACGTTGTCGTAGGGGCTGTAGGACTTCATGTAGGCGTAGGACTCGGCCTCGGCGGGGTTGCCCCACTCGTCGTACTCGAGGGTGGTGAGGGGGATGGAGGGGTCGGACATGGTGGTGACCACGTCCACGAAGGGCACGTGGGCCGCCACCGCGCGGAAGAGGTCGGGGCGCAGGTTGATGACCGCGCCCATCAGCAGGCCCCCGGCGCTGCCGCCCACGGCCATCAGGCGCTCGGGCGTGGTGTAGCCGGCCTTCACCAGGTGTTCGGCGCAGTCGATGAAGTCGGTGAAGGTGTTCTTCTTCTTCAATAGCTTGCCGTCCTCGTACCAGCCGCGGCCCATCTCGGCCCCGCCCCGAACGTGGGCGATGGCGAAGACCACGCCCCGGTCGAGCAGCACCAACCGGATGGAGCTGAAGGTGGGGTCGATGCTGATGCCATAGGAGCCGTAGGCGTAGAGGTAAAGCGGGGCAGGCAGGGTGGTCGAGCGCTTGTACACCAGCGAGATGGGCACCCGCACCCCGTCGCGGGCCGTGGCCCACAGCCGCTCCTGCACGTACTCGGCGGGGTCGTAGCCGCCGAGCACCTCGTCTTGCTTGAGCAAGGTGGTCTGCAGGCTGTTCAGCTCGAGTTCGAGCACCTTGCGCGGGGTGAGGAACGACTGGAAGCTGATGAGCACGCGGTCGGTGGCGTACTCGCGGTTGTCGGCGGGTGCCACGGTGTAGACGGGCTCGGGCCACGCAAGCCGCCGGTAGGTGCCGTGAACGAGGTCCCACACCCAAAGCTGGGTCGAACCCTCCTGCCGCCCGTAGATCAGCAGGTGGCGCTCGAAGGGCAGCACCCCTTGCAGGTAGACCTCGGGGTCGTGGGGCAGCAGTTCGTGCCAGTGATCGGGCGAGGGGCTGAGGATGGGCGCTTGCAGCAGCTTGAAGTTGAGCGCGTCCTGGTTGGTGAGGATGAGGAAGTGCTGGCCCTGGTGCTCGAGGCTGTACTTCACCCCGCGTTGCCGGGGTGCGAAGACGTGCCACTCGCCCTCGGGCTGGAGGGCCTCGAGGTAGCGCACCTCGTCGGTGAGGGTGCTGGTCGAAGCCGCGAAGAGAAAGCGCCCGCTGGCCGACTTGTAGAGCTTGAGCCGGAAGGTCTCGTCGGGCTCCTGGTAGAGCAGGGTCTGCTCGGAGTGGCCCAGGCGGTGGCGGTAGAGGTAGCAAGGCCGCTGGGTCTCGTCCACGCGGGTGAAGAAGAGGTACTCGCCCGTGGCGTCCCACTCGAGGCTTTGGTACAAGTAAACGTCCTCCACCCGGTCGGGCAGCAGCTCGCCGGTCTGGAGGTCCTTGACGTAGAGGGTGTAGCGGTCGGAGCCGTCCTCGTTTTGCAGGTAGGCCAACAGGCGGTGGTCGGGGCTGGGCTTGAGCACGCTCACGCTGAGGTAGCTCTTGCCCTCGGCCAGCGCGTTGAGGTCGAGGATCACTTCCTCGGGGGCGGCCTCGAGTTCGGCCCGCGAGGCGGCCTTCTTACGGCAGTGGATCTTGTACTGCTTGCCCTCCTCGGTGCGCGAGTAGTAGAAGTAAGGGCCGTGCTGCACGGGCACCTCGAGGTCGGTCTGCTTGATGCGCGCGAGCATCTGCCGGTAGAGCTTTTCCTGGAAGGGCTCGAGGGGCTTCATCACCGCCTCGAGGTAGGCGTTCTCGGCCTGCAAATAGGCCATGACCTCGGGGTTGTCGCGCTCTGCGAGCCAGTAGTAATCGTCGGGGCGGGTATCGCCGTGGGCAGTGTGGGGGTGGGGGATACGCCGGGCCGTAGGTGGCTTGAGTTCGGACACGAGTCCAGCTTAGCCGAAGGCTGAGGGGGCGTAGCGGCAAGCGGTCAGCCGTCAGCGGGAGGCGCGTGGTCTGTCGGGGGCCCAGGGTCCAGGGCCAAGACGTCTCGCGTACGACGTAAGACGTACGACCACGGTAGACTATCTCCCATGCCCCGCAAGATCATCCTCGACTGCGACCCCGGTCACGACGACGCCATCGCCATCATGCTGGCCCTGGCAAGCCCCGAGCTCGAGGTACTGGGCATCACCACCACCTACGGCAACGTGAGCCTGGAGCGCACCACCCGCAACGCGCTGGTGGTGCAGGAAATCCTGGGCACGAGCGTGGGGGTCTACCCCGGCGCCGAACGTCCACTGGTGCGCGAGCGCATCAGCGCCGAGCTGGTGCACGGCATCTCGGGCCTCGAGGGGCCCAGCCTACCCCAGCCGCGCCAGAAGCCGCAGGATAAGCACGCCGTGCACTTCATCATCGAAAGCGTCCTGGCCCATCCCGGCGAGGTGACGCTGGTCCCGGTGGGCCCCCTGACCAACGTCGCGCTGGCCCTGCGGCTTCAGCCCCGCATTGCCCCGGCCATCCGCGAGATCGTGCTGATGGGTGGCTCCATCGACATCGGCAACTACAGCCCCAGCGCCGAGTTCAACATCCTCTGCGACCCCCACGCGGCCAAAATCGTCTTCGAGGCGGGCATCCCCCTGGTGATGATGGGGCTCAACCTCACCCACCAGACCCCCGCCACGCCCGAGCGGGTGGCCCGTTTCCGCGCGCTGGGCACGCGGACCGGAGCCTTCACCGCCGAGTTGCTGGAGTTCTTCAAAATCCACCACCAGCAGCGCTACGGCTTCGCGGGAGCCCCCATCCACGACGCCTGCGCCGTGGCCTACCTGCTGCGGGGCGAACTCTTCAAGACCGGGCCCTATCACGTGGAGATCGAGGCCAATGAGGGCCTGGCCTTTGGCCGCACGGTCTGTGACTACTGGCGGGTGACGGGAAAAGCCCCCAACTGCGAGGTGGGGCTGCACATCGACGCCGAGGGCTTCTACGATCTGCTGGTAGAGCGCATAGGAACTTACGGCTAGAGCGCTTCCCGCGGGGCGCTTGGCGGCCTACTCACCCTTCCACATGATGCGCCCGCAGGAGGGGCAGCGCACGACCTGGTTGCCCTGGTATACCTTTTGCGCGACGTTCATCGGCAGTTGCACGTTGCAGCCCATGCAGCGGTAGCCCGAGCCGGTGCGGGCGACCTTGGCGACGCCCTGCCCCTTGCGGGACTTGCGCACGGCTTCGTATTCCTTGACCAGGCTGGTCGGGATGGTGGCCGCCAGGGCATTGCGCTCGGCCAGCTTGCTCTGGTAGCTGGCCTCGAGCGCCTCCACGCGGGCGGCGTTGGCGGCCTCGAGTTCCTCGAGCCTGGGCCTGGCCTCCTCCAGCAGGGCCCTGACCCGCTCGACCTCGCCCGTCAGCTGGACGATCTCCTCGAGCTTGGGCTTGTTGATCTCCTCCAGCTCCTTGAAGCGGTCGTCAAGCTGCTGGATGACGTTCTCGTACTGGGTCTGCTCGCGAGCGCTCTGGGCCTGACGCTGCGCGTCCTTGGCCCGACCCAGCTTCTCCTTGAGGTTGGCGATCTCGGCCTCGTTTTGCCGGTACTCCATCTCCTGTTCGCGCAGGTCGCCCTGGAATTTGGCCAGTTCGGCTTCGAGGGCCTGCCAGTGAGCACGGGCGGCTTTGAGTTCTTCAGGGATATTGCCCTGCTCCTCACGGATGCGGTCTAGCTCGAGGTCTTTCTCCTGCAAACGAAACAGTTCGGCCAGCGCGTCGGACCCGTTCACAACGCCTAGTCTAAGCCAGCCCGCAAGCTGCATGCAAAGCGCAAGACGCGAAAAGCGCGAGGCAGGCACCACAGAAGGCCGATAGCCAGGGCGCGTAGAGGGTCTAACGAGGACTACACGCCTTTGGCCTTTGGCCCTACAACCTCATGGATCGCTATATCGCACCTCCTGCAGCTTGATGTCGTCGAACCACACGGTCTGTTGGCCGTTGTTGACGTTGTAGTGCACGTCAATACGGCTGCCGCCCACGAAGTCCGGGGGGGTGGTGAAGTCGCGGTAGAAGTACTGCCAGCCGTTGGTGTTGGTGGAGATGTGGCGGGGGTTGTACTCGGCGTGGATGTTGTAGACCATCTTGCTGGGCGAGAGCACGACGTAGCGCAGGTTGGCGAAGTTGTAGAAGTCGTTGATCTTCGTGTCTACGAAGCCTTCGGTCTTGATCCAGCCCGACAGGCGGTAGGTGGTAGCGGGCTTCAGGCCGGGTGAGGTTTGGGTGAAGTAATTGCCATCGGAGAGGTTGCCGTTGATCCGAATGGCCCGCAGACCCGAGTGGGCCCCGCTGCTTTCGAGGTGAATCTCCGGCTTGGCGGTGCCGTCCCAACCCACCAGGCCGTACTGGTCCACCTGCTCGAACCCTCCGTTGATGAGGAGGTCCGGCCCCAGGCTGGCCGCGCAGTTCTCCTCGTGCTCATAGTCGCAGACCCTCCCCGCCAGCACGCGCAGGGTGAGGGGATAAGTCTTGGTCTTGCCCCCGCCCACGGCCCGCACCCGCAGGGGCACGTCCTGGGGACTGCCCGAGGGCTCGACGTAGACCACCAGCAAGCCCTCGCCCCCGGCGCTGACGCTCTGGGGGTCGAAGCTTGGGCTGAGAAAGCCGGGTAGGGCTCCGCCGTCGGCCTGCTCGAGGTAAAGCTCGATGCCCGTAACCCCCGACCCCAGCACCCTCAGCCCGAAGACCCGGTACTGCCCGCGGGGCACCTCGAGGGTCTGGGGCAGTTCGAGGCAGAAATCGCCCGTAGGGCAGTTCACCGGAGCCCTTAGCGTGAGCTTGAGCGCGGCGGTGTGGGTGACCCCACCGCCCTCACCCCTGACCCGCAGGCTGTACTCCCCCACCGGCAGGCTCGAGGTAGTGCCGATCTCGAGCCGGCTCTGCCCCTGGCTGGTGCTCGAGGGGTTGGGGCTGAAGGTGGCGCTCATCCCGTCGGGGAGGGCACCCCCATCGGATTTTTCCAGGCTCAGCGCGATGCTTTCCACCCCCGAGCCGCCGATGAGCACACTGGTGCTGGCTTTCTGCCCGGCAGTCGCCTCGAGAGCAGCGCTCGCCAGGCTCAATTCGAAGCCGGGGGTGGTCTGGGAGGGGCTCTGCTGGCAGCCTATGAGCAAGGCGGCGGCCAGGAGCAGGAGAAAAACACGCGACATCTTGTCGATTATGCCCTCGCAGGAGAGGGGGCAGCTTTGGGGAATTGTTAACCTTCCCGACACTTGGCCCTAAGCTAGGGAACGTGGAGCGGCTGGAAGGGCTGAGCGACCTCGACCCCGTACGCCTGGTGGTCCTGCTGACGGTCTTCTGCGGCGGGGTGCTGCTGGTGGCGCTGAGCCGGGCCCTGCTGGGCAGGACCCGCTTCTTCCGCTACCTGCAAGAGGGCCCGCCCTGGCTGGCCCTGGCCCTGAGCGCCGGGATATTGGTGCTGATCTTCGTGCTGGCGGGGTGGCTGATCGGATAGAAGGCCGCTAGCCCAGGCGGAAATCCAGCGGGCGCAGGTAGAACTCGTGGATGGCGGTGGTGCTCACCACGGCATTGGTGGGCAGGTGGCGCTTCCAGTGGGTCTTGTTGACCAGGCTCTTGACCCGCGCCACCTCGGCTTCGGTGTAGCCCAGGCCCACGATGTAGGCGTCGGGGTAACCCTTGAGGTAGTGCTCTAAGATCACGTCGGCTCGGCGGTAGGAGATGCCCAGGTCGCTCTCGTCGGTCTGGCCGGCCTCGAGATCGGCGGTGGGGGGCTTGCCGCGCACCACTTCGGGCACGCCTAAGTACTCGGCCAGGCCCCAAACCTGGGTCTTGTAGAGGTCGCCCAGCGGGGCGATGGGGCCGGTGTCGGCCACGTCGTGCCAGGTGTAGTAGCCGAACAGGCGCTCGGTCTTGTTGCCGGTGCCCAGGTGCAAAGCGTGGTACTGCTCACCCTTGTCGAAGCCCACGATGGTGCGGGCGCGGGCCATGACGTTGCCCAGGCGGCGGGGAGTGATGCCGGGGGTCTGGGCAGCGTAGCCCTCGACCATGGGGGTGATGTCCACCACCTCGTAAGGGGTGCCGTAGTACTCGGCCACCAGGCGGGCGTGCTCGGCGGACTCGGGCCTGGAGATGGCGTGAGGCATGAACACGGTGAAGACGTTCTGGGGCCCCAGCGCCCGCACGGCTAGGGCGATGGTGGTGGCGGAGTCCACCCCGCCCGAGTTGGCCACCACCGCGCGGCTGTAACCGCGCCACTCCAGTTCCTCGGCGATGAAGCGGGTGAGGAACTCGGCCACCAGCGGGTAGTTGAGCTCGAGCACTTCGCGTCCAGGGGCGGCTTCGATGACTTTGAGCATGACTCAACCTCACGCTAACCCCGCACCAGCGCCTTGCCCCGTACCGGGCGGGGGATTTTCTCGAGCACCTTGGACCCGGCCATCACCCGCTCAAGGTCGCTCATCAACAGCGGCAGCCCGGCTTCCATGTCGGCCAGCAGGGGGTTGTCGTAGCGCACGGGGGGGATGCGGGCCAGGTCGATGTCGCCCAGCAGCACAGCCTCCTCGAAGACCGGGGCCGCGCCCAGGATGTTGCCCTCGGGGCCGGTGATCACGCTGCCGCCCACCAGCCCCTTGCCCGCCTCGAGGCCCACCAGCGAGCTGAGCACCACGTACAGCCCGTGCTCGGCGGCCACCGCCTGGGTCAGGCTCTTCCAGCGGATGACGTTGGCGGGCTCGGCTCCCGCGAAGCCCCGCGCCGGGGAAGCCGAGGGCACGTAGATGATCTCGGCCCCGTCCAGCGCGGCGATCATGCCGGTGATGGAGTGCCAGAAGTCCTCGCAGATGAGGATGGCCACCCGGCCAAAGCGCGTGTCGAAAGCCTCGACCCGGTTGCCGCGCGAGATGTAGCGCTCCTCGTCGAAGACCCCGTAAGTGGGCAGAAAGACCTTACGGTGGATGTTGAGCAGCCCGCGCCCGCCCAGCTCGAGGTAAGCCGCGCTGTTGTAGTAGATGCCACCGTCCCGCTCGTAAAAGCCCAGCACCACGTCCAGCGGGCCGTCCCAGGCCAGCGAGTCGTAGAGCGCGCTCATGGCCGCAGCCAGCTCGGACTGGGTCAGGGCCACCTCGCGCACCCCCCCTTGCAGGAAGTAGCCCGAGAGGAAGGCTTCGGGCAGCACCACCACGTCAGGGCGGTGGTGGCGGATCTCCCGCAGGGCCTGGCCGATGCGCTCGAGGTTGTGCCCGACGTGGCCTTTCTTGGGTTTGAGTTGCAGCACGGCGTGGCGAATCATCATGGTTAGTCTACGCCTCGAGCAGTGGCCCGGTTGACTCGTGGCTCACGGTTGGTGACGAGCGCCTGACAGCAACATGAATTCAAGCTCAACCCTCCAGAAGGCATTTTGGGTGTGTTTGGCTACCTTTGCCCCCCTGAGGCGATGTACCCTATAAACACTAGAGGAGAGAGGACCCTAGATGAACCGACTGCCCTTCAACCTTTGGTTCGTGCTCATCGCTGCCATTCTCATCGCGTGGGCATTCAGCTTGACCGGAAACCAAACCCCGCAGGGCCAGATCGGTTACGGAACCTTCCTGGACGCCATTCAGAACGACCGCGTGAAGGAGATCGTGGTCCAAAGCGGGGGAACCCGCATCAGTGGCAAGTACACCGACGACGAGCGCTTCACCACCAACGCCAGTGCCCCCGTGAGCAACGCCGACCTCGAGAAGTGGCGCGCCCAGGGTATCAGCGTCGACGTAATGCCCCCTCCCAGGGAGAACCCCTTCCTGGGCTTCTTGCTGCCCATCCTGCTGGTGGGCCTGGCCTTCGCGGCCATCTACTACTTCTCGCGCAACCGTGGGCCCTCCGGTGACAGCGCCTTCAGCTTCACCAAAAGCCGCGCCAAGGTGCTCACCGAGGCCCCCAAGACCACCTTCCGCGACGTGGCCGGTTGCGACGAGGCCAAGGAGGAACTCAAGGAGATCGTGGAGTTCCTCAAGAACCCTGGCCGCTTTCACGAGATGGGCGCGCGCATCCCCAAGGGCGTGCTGCTGGTAGGGCCGCCGGGATCGGGCAAGACCCACATCGCCCGCGCGGTGGCCGGAGAGGCCAAGGTGCCCTTCATCACCGCCAGTGGCTCGGACTTCGTGGAGATGTTCGTGGGCGTGGGCGCCGCACGGGTGCGCGACCTCTTCGAGACTGCCAAGCGCCACGCGCCGTGCATCATCTTCATCGACGAGATCGACGCCGTAGGCCGCAGGCGCGGCGGGGGGGTGGGCGGCGGCAACGACGAGCGCGAGCAGACCCTCAACCAACTGCTGGTCGAACTCGACGGCTTCGAGAAGGACTCCTCCATCATCATCATGGCCGCCACCAACCGACCCGACGTGCTCGACCCCGCGCTGCTGCGGCCTGGCCGCTTCGACCGCCAAGTGGCCATCGACGCCCCCGACGTGCGGGGCCGCGAACAGATCCTGCGCATCCACGCCAAGGGCAAGCCCATGGCCGAGGACGTGGACTTAGCCCTGCTGGCCCGCCGCACGCCGGGCTTCGTGGGGGCCGACCTGGAGAACATGCTCAACGAGGCCGCATTGCTGGCCGCCCGTGAGGGCCGCAAGAAGATCACCATGAAAGACCTCGAGGAGGCCGCCGACCGCGTGATCATGGGCCCGGCCAAGAAGAGCATGGTGCTGACCCAGCGCGACCGCGAGATCACCGCCTACCACGAAGCCGGGCACGCTCTGGCGATGTACTACCTCGAGCACGCCGACCCACCCCACAAAGTCACCATCGTCCCGCGCGGCAGGGCGCTGGGCTTCGCCATGCCCCGCCGGGAGGACGTCCTGCACTGGAGCAAGAAGCGCCTCACCGACCAGATCGCCGTAGCCCTGGGAGGCCGCGCCGCCGAGGAACTGGTCTTCGAGGACGTCACCACGGGCGCCGAGAACGACTTCCGCCAGGCCACCGACCTCGCCCGCCGCATGATCACCGAGTGGGGCATGCACAAGGACTTCGGCCCCGTGGCCTACCAGGTGCGCGAGGACACCTACTTGGGCGGCTACGACGTGCGTCAGTACTCCGAAGAAACCGCCCGCCGCATCGACGAGGCGGTGAAGGGCCTGCTCGAGGAGCAGCACGAGAAGGTGATGCAGCTCTTGAGGGAGAAGCGGGAGGTCCTCGAGCGCGTGACCAGGGCGTTGCTGGAGTACGAGACCCTCAACGCCGAGGAGTTCGAGCGGGTAGTGCAGGGCCTCCCGCTCGAAGAAAGCCCCTCGAGCGAGCCCCCCAAGGACCAGGAAGAAAAGGACCCCCCGCGCATCGTGCCCAAGATCAAGCCCAACCTGGGCGGGGCGTGAGGGATGCCGAAGGCCAAACGCTGACTTCTGCTGGCGGGTGCTCGCCCAGGCCGGTTTTGGGGTAACCGAACCCCCAAAGGTAAGCCCAATCACCAGACTTCGCACCCCACACGCTACCGTGAAGGCATGAAGGCATTCGGGTGGATTCTACTGGCTCTCGGCGTGCTGCTGGCCGCCGGGCTGCTGGGGCCGGTGATCGGCCTGGCTCTCGCCGTCCTGGCCCTACCCATCGCCCTGATCGCGGGGGCGGCGGTGCTGCCGGTGGTGCTGGTGCTGGGGGCGCTGGTGCTGATGCTGGGGATACTGGGCTCGCTGGTGGGCGGGCTGCTGGCGGTGCTGGGCTTCGCGCTCAAGTACGCCCTGCCCATCCTGTTGGTGGCCTTCGGCCTGTGGCTGATCGTCCAGAGCCGCAGACCCTCGAGGGCTTAAAACCGCAGCCGCAAGCGGACGAAGGCGTACCAGGCCCCGTCAGCCCCCACCTCGCCCTGAGCGCTCAGGCCCTCGAGCAGGGGATAAAACACCCCCAGGTACGGCCCCTGCCCCAAGCTGGGACTGCCTGAGAGGGGCGCGTCGAGGTAAAAGCTGTAGCCCCCGTACAGCGTGGCCGGTTGGAAGCCGTAAAAGTCAAACTCGAGGTAGCTGGAGAGGTAGGGCCCCGGCGGTACGAGGTAGAACCGGGCCTCGAGGTTGGAGATCAGCTCCCAGTCCTCATCCAGCAGCCAGCCCAGGTCCACCCCGGCGTAAGGGGCGATGTCGAAGCCGAAGGCGTATCCGGGCAATGACAGGCTCAGATCGGCCCGCGCCCCCGCGTAAGCGCCGAGTTGCAGCGCCGGATCGTCCAGCAGCCTCCGGGCATACTCGAGATAGGGGCTGAGGCCCAAACCCACCACAGCTCCGCGGTCCTCGGGCCTGCCCCTGCCCCTCCCCTCCCCCGGCACCCCAGGTCCTGGACCGCCGGAGCCCTGGACAGAAGCCACATTGGCGTAACCCCGCAACCCCACCGTCAGCTCCGGTTGCAACTCGAGGCTGTAAGTTCCCTGCAGGGCGATTTCCCAGTCTTCCAGCAATGGGCGGTTCTCCAGGCGCAGCGCCAGGGAAAACCCCTGGGCCAAAGCCGGGGGCAAGGCGAAAACAGCCCATAGCACCAGCAGAAGCTTCTTCACGGCTGGCTCTCCTTGCGGGACCATAACACGCAAGCGACCGGACGGGCAACGCCGAAATCCCCGCACGTCCGAAGATACGCGCGGGGTGGGGGGCTGGGTTTCAATTTCAGCGGGCTACCGGGCGACGGCGCTCGCGGCTCTCGGAAGGACGGGAGCCGCGGGGCCTCTCCTCGCGCTGGCCCGCACCCGCCTCGGCAGGTATGTCGTGCGCACGGCTGAGGTGGAACTCGGTGAGTTTCGACTGGATGGCCTCGAGTTCGTCACTCTGTAAATCGAGGTAGGCGGCACTCTCGGTGAGCAGAATGCGCCCGATGCGCCCGGCACCGGCCTTCTTGAGCACGGCCACCACACGGGGGACCGACAGGCGCCCCCCGGTCAGCTTGACCGTGACCAGCCCCTCTTCCCCGGTGATCAGGCTCCTGGGCGCGGGCGCACCACCCAAAAGCAGCGCCAGCATCCCGGCCACCGCCTCGAGTTCCCCCTCCGCCACCAGCCGGGCAGCGTACTCACGCCACAGGGCCCGGTCGGCGGCAGGCTGACCGCTCAGGCGGTGCAGCAAGCCCTTCCACTTGGCCTCCATCACCTCCTCGGGCGTGGGAGGGTTGATGCGGCGGAACCGGCGGCCCACCTCGCGCTCGAGTTGCTCCAGCTCCCGGCGCTCGCGGGGCCCGTAGAGGGCGATCACCCTTCCCGAACGCCCGGCCCGGCCCGTGCGGCCCGAGCGGTGCTGGTAGGACTCGGTCTGCTCGGGCAGGCGGTAGTGCACCACCAGGTCCACCTCGGGGATATCCAGGCCGCGCGCGGCCACATCGGTCGCCACCAGTATGGTGTCCTGCCCGCTGCGGAAGCGACCCATCACCAGCTCGCGCTCGCGCTGGCTCATGTCGCCGTGGATGGCCGCCGCCGCCAGGGCACGCCCCTGCAGACCTAGTGCCACCTCGTCGGCCTCGGCCTTGGTGCGGGTGAAGACGATCGAACGCTCGGGGGCATAGGCGTAGAGCAGGTCGGCCAGGGTGGAGAGGCGGGTCTGGAGGGGAGCCTGAAGGGCCAGCTCCTCGTAGCTCACCCGCTCGTCCTTGATCACGTTGACGTGAACGAAGTTCTTCAGGTAGCGATCGGCCAGGCGCTTAGCCCAGGCGGGCACGGTGGCCGAGAAGAGCAGGGTCTGGCGCTCCTCGGGGGTGTGCTGCAAGAGCTTCTCCACGTCCTCCTCGAAGCCCATCGAGAGCATCTCGTCGGCCTCGTCCAGCACGGCGATCTCGACTTTGGACAGGTCAAGGATGCCCTGCTCGAGGTAATCAATAGCCCGGCCCGGTGTGGCCACCACCACGTCGCAGCCGCGCTTGAGGGCTTCGGCCTGCTTGCCGTAGCCGGTGCCGCCGTAGACGCTCACCACCACCAGATCGCTCGCCACCCACTCCAGCTCCTTCGCCACCTGCAGGGCCAGCTCGCGGGTGGGGGTGAGCACGAAGGCCCGCGGCGAGCGGCCCCGCTCGCGCGAGGGCTCGAGGCGGTTGGCAATGGGCAGGGCGAAAGCCAGCGTCTTGCCAGTGCCGGTGCGGGCCTGTCCCAGGATGTCGCGGCCCTCGAGGGCCAGCGGCAAGGCCGCCGCCTGGATGGGGGTGGGGGTGGAAAAACCTTTGGCTTGCAGCGCGGCAAGCACCTCAGCCTTGAGGGGGAAAGCAGAAAACTCCATCTGTACCTAATCCTTTCCGGGCTCTCTACCGCACACACCCGGAAAGTTTTTCTCAACCATCGAGGGGAAATGCAGCTATCGAGCCTCTGGCCTTTGGGGCCAACCCTAGCAGTATGGGGGCAACCGCAGGCCCAGGTCAAGGGTAGAGGGCCAAACAGCTCAGCCAGAGGGCATTCCCCACCCCTGCGCCGGTGGCAAGGTTGACGGCCTCGAGGCTTGTCGCTAAACTATGGGGCGCGCGGTAAGCACGAGGCTGCCGCGTAAAAGGAAATCGGGGTGTAGCGCAGCCTGGTAGCGCACACGCTTGGGGTGCGTGTGGTCGTGGGTTCAAATCCCGCCACCCCGACCAATATGGGAGGAATGCTGAGCAAAACGGCATTCCTCCCTTTTCTCTCAAGGCTACCCCTGCCTCTAAAGCGGTTCATCCCCGCGCCCGTGCATGCGGGGTACATGCTGGCTGTCACTACGCTCACGCCAATTTGGCACTTGAGCCCCTTGAACGAAGCCTACCCACAGGGCCTCAGCCTACGAAGGGCTTACCCCGGATGCCGCGCAGCTCGGGCAGGTTGTGTTGCAAGCTGATGGTGCGATGAGTCCAGAACCCCGGCAGCCAGTCGCGCATCAGGGCCTCGACGGTGATCGAGGTCCCGTACTCATCCACAACCGTGTCGTTGCTGGCTTGCACCACGACCACGCCGGGGCGCACCTGTCGGAGTTGCAGCGGGACGCGGCGCTTGGGTTGGCTATTACGAGAGCTGCGGAAGTGCAACGAAAACCCCCTCGAGTGCCTTGCGGCGTTCCCCGAGGGGATGTCTATCTCAGACTAGAGCACAGCCTGCACTAACTGGTCGCGCCAGGCAGGGTCCGCTTCTTGTAGCAGCCAATCACGAGCGCCGGGAGCGTCGCCACCTGCGGCCACAGCTTCGCGGTTGATCCGACGGTACTCGGTTAGCGTCCATCGACCCGAGGCCTTGAGCTGCTCAACCTCTGCGGCAAGCTGGCGCATCCGGACCCAATCGATTTTGGTCAGCGTAGCAGCCATGTCAGTCCCCCGTGCCGATCATCCGGCGGATCTCCCTGATCAGATTATACCCCAGGGGGTCTTTCACCTGCAGTTCATCCCGCAAGTAGACGTACGCGCAGTGCGTCTCGCAGAAGTACTCCTTCCAGTTCACGCTCGCCCGACCCGAAACATAATTAGCCTGGTTCCAAGCCTTCCGGATTTTGTCCTCGAGCGCGGACCCCATCTGCCGCCCCAACACGGTCAAGATGTGATGGCCGGTCTCGTGGACTAGGGAGATCTGTGCCGCGGCGTTGGGGTTGTCCGCAATTGCGGAGACGGTGTTAAGTTCACCCCAGGCCGGTTGCTGGCCAATGTCAGGGCGCTCGAGGCTGAGCCGAATGCTCGCGTCAGCCGGGTTATAGACCCCGTGGAACGGACCGGACTCGTCATAGAGACTCTGCACGACCCGGATTTCCCCGAGGGGATTGTCCTTCAGCCAGTTGAGTAGTCCGGCCCGGCTCAGGCCGCGCAGGATCGTTCTGTGGTTGGCTTCTGAGGTGGCTCTCCACCGGCTGAAATGCACTCCCGCTTTGGGGCGCTCATACTCAAGCTGCCCGGTCAGCTGTTCCTGCTCTACCATGACTCCGATGATCGTACACCGACAGTTCACCACCTCCCCCGCCGGCGCACCCAGGCTGCGGTCACCGGGGTACATCAGCCTCGAGCCCGCCGGGGTGACGAAGGGCTGTTCTAAGGGCACCGTCACCCCCTCCATACGGCGGTGGTCGAAGCAATGGCCCTTACTGGCGGTGCGCACCCTCGAGTCCCGCGCCGCCAGCCAGCGCTTGTGGGTATAGCCTGCGGCCTTGAGCGCCTCAAACTGAGCCCGGTTGGCCCCCGAGTTGTACAGCGTGCGCACCAGGCGCTCAGCCGAGAAATAAGTCGCGCCGTACTCCTGCTGCAATGTGATGGCCAGCCCATCCCCGCGTGCGCGGGGAACACGCAGTGGGGCTCCGGCTCCCTCGCCGCAGGAACCGGTTCATCCCCGCGTGCGCGGGGAACACCCTGGTGGGAGCGCAACTGGCCGCCGCTGCACTTTAACTGCCGCTCGGGGGTGCGGGCCCTGACCGAGCTCGAGGCTGAGCAGCGGGGGATTGCTGAGCGCCTGCCCGAGGAGCCGCCCAGGGAGGGATTCGGGTTGAGCCCTGACGCCAGTGAATGGGGCCGGGCTTATGCTCGTGGGGTTACCGCGCAAACCCTACCCGACCAGTGGGAGCCGGCTTTCCTCGGATCACCTCCTAACTGGCGGAGCTATGGCCGTCCAGAGCGCCTACCTGCTCACCCCGCTCCCGCGCCATTGCTCCCTACGGTTAAGGAAGCTGGGGAGAAGTTTAGAAAGGCCCTTGAAACCGCTTGGGGGGGGCTGCCGCTATATGTGCAGGATCCTACCGGGATGACGGTTATCCTGGATGACGCGTTTTTGCGCCACATCAAGCCTGACGGACGAGAGCGCTTCCTCTCCTGGCTTCCCGATTTGGTGAGTGATCCAGAAGAGGTTTGGCTTGTCCCGATGCGCAAAGTAAATGGGCGAACAGTGGCTTTCAGGCTACGCTATGTCAAGCTTTACCAAGATGAACGACAGCGCAACGTACTGTTTGTGGGGGAGTTCCAGAAGGGTGTATTGGTAGGAGGGTACACGTTTGTTGAAACACGCGACCAAAAATATTTCAACCGCCAACGGCAGGGCTTCTTGCGCTTTAAATAGCTGGCAGCCGCCTCCCGGAAGGCGCTGCGTCCTGCACCGAGGTATTGGGAACCCGGGCCCACCTTGGTGGGTTTCAAGATGAGTATACCATGCCCCCTTGGACTCTGCTCCGCTTTGTGCTAACATAACGCTAATCTAGCCAAACTGCACCTCCACTCCGGTGGGGGTTTTTCGTTTGGGATGGAGAACACATGCGCCAACCCCACAAGCTGACCCTCGAGCTTCCCCAGGGCCCTCCTGGGGAGTTTCGCATCTTTCCCTTCGGGTCGATAGAGACCACCAAGGGCCTCTTCCTCTTCAACCCGGAAGCCGGCCAACGGGTGATGGCGGCCTGGCAGGAGTACGGCAACCGCCTTTCGATTGACTATGAACATCAGGCCCTGGACCCGGTGGCCAACGGCCCGGTGCCGGCGGCGGGCTGGTTCGACCTCGAGCTGCGCGAGGACGGGCTGTGGGCGGTGCGGGTGGAGTGGACCCAGCGGGCCCGGGAACTGCTGCAAGCCAGGGAATATCGCTACTTCAGCCCGGCCTTTTACGCCAATGAGGAAGGCTGGATTGTCGAACTGATCAATCTGGCCCTGACCAACATCCCGGCCACCAAGCGCATGGAGGTTCATCCCCGCGTGCGCGGGGAACACCTCGAAGTAGTTCCAGCGGTCATCCCGCTTGTCGGTTCATCCCCGCGTGCGCGGGGAACACGAAGACCGGGTTGAACGTGGCGAAGAACAACACGGTTCATCCCCGCGTGCGCGGGGAACACGTAGCTGTCGAAACGAACTGTCAGATCGCGGGGGGTTCATCCCCGCGTGCGCGGGGAACACATCCTCCAGGAAGCCCGGCAAGGGCAGCAATCCGGTTCATCCCCGCGTGCGCGGGGAACACACCACGCAGCCCACCGCCCCCGCTTGTCTCCCCGGTTCATCCCCGCGTGCGCGGGGAACACGAAGGCGGGAGCGGTGCCGCTCCCGCCCGCTGTGGTTCATCCCCGCGTGCGCGGGGAACACGCCGCGCCGAGTTCGGCCTGAGCGCCCGCCTGGCGGTTCATCCCCGCGTGCGCGGGGAACACTTCCAGACCCCAACCATCCACACCCGCGCCGCCGGTTCATCCCCGCGTGCGCGGGGAACACGCGTACCCGGGCCAGGTCGAGTTCGCTGCCGTCGGTTCATCCCCGCGTGCGCGGGGAACACTCGGTGCGCCCCATGTACATGCTGCCGCCCCGCGGTTCATCCCCGCGTGCGCGGGGAACACGGCGAGGCCACCACCGCCCGCTTGGCTTGCGCCGGTTCATCCCCGCGTGCGCGGGGAACACTGGGGGGCTCCCCCGCCCCGGCACCGCCCAGGCGGTTCATCCCCGCGTGCGCGGGGAACACTGTCGGACAGAATGGCCGTCAAAGCCTCTTCCGGTTCATCCCCGCGTGCGCGGGGAACACCCCGCCGCTCGGGTCGCCGCCGCCGTGCCTGTCGGTTCATCCCCGCGTGCGCGGGGAACACTCCCCCGCGGGGTCCTGCAGCTTTTCGGCGACGGTTCATCCCCGCGTGCGCGGGGAACACCGCTCGAGCGCCGACCGGCGGCCAACAGCGACGGTTCATCCCCGCGTGCGCGGGGAACACGCTCGGCTACAAGCCGGTGCTGCAGCCGGAGGAGGTTCATCCCCGCGTGCGCGGGGAACACGCGCTGCTGCTCGAGGACGGTGGCTACCTGCTCGGTTCATCCCCGCGTGCGCGGGGAACACGTGAAGCACCCGACTCCAGTGCACGCGCAGGCGGTTCATCCCCGCGTGCGCGGGGAACACAGTCGAGCCCCATGCCACTCTGGCCGCGGTACGGTTCATCCCCGCGTGCGCGGGGAACACAGCGGCTCGAATGATAACGGCCTGTGGGCACGCGGTTCATCCCCGCGTGCGCGGGGAACACGGGATAAGGGGCCGCCCCCGCCCGGCCCGCACCGGTTCATCCCCGCGTGCGCGGGGAACACAGGCCCCGGAGGCCAGTAGATCGGAGGGCAGCGGTTCATCCCCGCGTGCGCGGGGAACACGGGGGTGCCGCTGTTGCCCGCCGCCGCCTGGGTCGGTTCATCCCCGCGTGCGCGGGGAACACGCTCGGGGGCAGGGTTTGAGGCCAGCCCGTGCCCGGTTCATCCCCGCGTGCGCGGGGAACACGAACGCTCTGGGGGAGGTTGTTCTTCGCGAACGGTTCATCCCCGCGTGCGCGGGGAACACCTCGCAGCATTGCCCCGCCCCGCATGGTGATCGGTTCATCCCCGCGTGCGCGGGGAACACACCAGGCTCGAGACCACGTACACCGCCCCCTCGGTTCATCCCCGCGTGCGCGGGGAACACGACTCTGGGATAATCCGTGAGGTACAGTCCCCCGGTTCATCCCCGCGTGCGCGGGGAACACGAGAAGGTTGCGGGGATGCTACGCCCGGAGGGCGGTTCATCCCCGCGTGCGCGGGGAACACTGCAGGCCCCCGATGCCTTGGTGGCCGGTAGCCGGTTCATCCCCGCGTGCGCGGGGAACACGCTGCTCGAGCTGGAGGCCCCACTAGTTCGACGGTTCATCCCCGCGTGCGCGGGGAACACTGGCTGCGACAATATTTCGAGAGCATCCACATCGGTTCATCCCCGCGTGCGCGGGGAACACTCGAGGATATTGATCAGCAATTCCCCAAAAGCCGGTTCATCCCCGCGTGCGCGGGGAACACAAGTGGTCACCCCCCCCCACCCGCCGCCCGGACGGTTCATCCCCGCGTGCGCGGGGAACACCATTGGTTCTCCCTCCTTTTGTGGCTCGCACACGGTTCATCCCCGCGTGCGCGGGGAACACTTATTCCCGAATTAAGGGGAATGCGACCAGCCCGGTTCATCCCCGCGTGCGCGGGGAACACACTTGATTCTAACGGCAAAACTAGCCGACTGACCCCTCGGAAGTGTCTGAATCCCGAGTCCGATTGTCAAGATTCTCCTCTGGCGGTTTATCCCCACGGGTGCGGGAAGCGCGCTTTTTGTGCAAGCGCTCCCATTCGGCGTTCTGAACGGCCACCAGAGTCAAGCCGTCCAGGTCTACGAGGGTGCGGGTGGTGTCGCCGTGGGTGCGGATGGCAAAACCCTGCTCGTTGTTGGTGCGGTAGAGCTGGCAGCAGCGACCGGCGGTCTTCTTGGCGATGCACTTTTCCCACAGGAGATCGCGCACGATGGCCGAAACGCTCCCCACGAATACGCCGGTGCTCACCTCGAGCATCCAGCGCGAAAGCTCACCCCTTAGGGTCTTGGGCACCTTCTCCAGGACGATCACTACCATAGGCTACCCCTCCGGGAACCGGGCCCTCGGGATCCCACAGTTCGCCCGGAGCCGCAGGGTCGGCGGCGTAGGGGTCGGGGACGTCGATGGCGTCGAAAAGGCTGTGCAGGTCGGAGACGATGCGCTCGAGCAGTCGCACCTCGCGCAACCGCTCGCGCAAGGCATGGCGCACCCTGCGCTCGACCCCCACCTCAGATTCCGCGACCACCTTGAAAGCCACGGGGACGAGGGTTTCGGCCTTGTAGACATCGGCTACGTCGTAGACGAAGGAGAGTTGCTTGCCGGTGTGGATGAACCCGAGGGCCGGGCTGTACCCCGCCGAGACGATGGCGGCGTGGGCAATTCCGTACAGACAGGCGGCCCCCGCCGAGAGGGCACGGTTGATGGGGTCGGCTGCGGCCCAGTTTCCCCGGTTGTAGTTGCGGCCCTTCCACTCCACACCGGTCTCGCGGCTCCAGCGGGCGTAGGTCTCGCGCACCCGCACCCCCTCGAGGCCCCGGATCTGCTCGAGGGAGAGTTCGGGCGAGAGGGGCTCGGGAAAGCGCAGTCGGTAGAGCCGCTTGACCACCTCGAGGTGGGCCTGGGGGTCGGCCCAGGCCTGGGCCTGGCGCATCAGGTTGGCGCTGGAGCGGGTCTCCCCCATCCCGCTGGCGTAGAAACGCACCATCTCCTCACCCACCCAGAACACCGAGCAGCCGTTGTTGGCGAGTTGCCGCATGGCCGCGTGGGTGACGACGGTCCCAGGACCCAGCAGCAGCACCCCCAAAGCGGCGGCGGGGATCATCACCGCCCCGTCGGGGCCGTAGTAGGCCACAGCCTGGTCTTGCTGCTCGATGCGGCCATGCTCGAGGTAGATGTACGAAAGCCCGTCGCGGAACTTGGGCAGCTCCTGGAGGTTGCGGGTCTCGTAGGGTCCATCCCCACGCTTGCGGGGAATATGCTCGATACTATCAGCAAATTCAGCCACGTTCACCCCCTGGCGACGGACAAGAGGCCGAAACCAAGAGCTTTTGCGTGGCCCAGGCCGCCGGTGAGGGTGTTTTTGAAAGCCTCGAGGTCGGTGATCCTGAGGTGGCCCTCGTAGAGTACGGACTGAAGCACGATGGGGCTACCTCCGGTGTGCTTGAACATCCTCACCCGCTCGCTCTGGGCGACCATCGCACCCAGCACGGCGAAGCCGCCCTTCCTGCCCTGGCGCGAGAGCCACTCGAGCTGCGCTTCGACGTCCTTGAGGCCGTGGCGCTTGCGCTTTTCGGGGTTGTGGGGGTCCTTGCGGGTGACGGTGGGATTGGCCCGCAGACGGAAACGCAGCACTTGGCCGGGCTGGAGGTGCTCGAGGGGAATCGGCTTGGACTCTGGCCTTTGGGCGAAGTAGCCGGGGAAACGCTGCGTCAGTTTTTCCCAGTTCGGCATTTCAACGCTCTGTACCAACACCGTCGGGATTTTTCCCTCTTCGGCCCGCCATAGAAAGCGCGGTGGGGTTTGGTTGGCTTCGGCAAAAGCGTGACAGAGGGTGGCGTGGAGTTCGTAGGGGTTGGCGAGGTCGGTGCGGGCTTGCTTGTGGCGGGGGTCAAGCTGGAGCCGGCTTAGGTACACGCTCCACCTCCACAAAATCCGGAATCACGAAGCGGGCCCCAAAGCGGCGCTCGGCAAATGAGCCCAGCGGCTGATCCATGCGCAGTGAGCCTTCGCTCGAGTCCCGGTTCTCCAGCATCACGGGCAGTCTGGCCGACTCGAGGCCATTTTCGTCTTTGGGCCACTCGCGCCCGAGGAATTCGTACTTCAAAGCTTCTCGCAAAGGCTCATCCCGCAAGCCATCGGGCAAGAACACGCCAGGGCTCGGCACGTAGCCTTTTCTTCCGAGGAAGAGCGGCCAGACCGGATTTTTGAGCGCCCGGTGAGCGCGCTCGAGCAGCCCCCAATCCTCTCCTTCTAGCCCCACGAGGAAGACCGCATCGGCCAAGTAGTAGCGCCTCGAGACGGTGGTGGGGTGCACCTTGGACTCATCGGCGGCGATTACGTTCTGGGCGGTCTGGTAGTCGTAACGCAGCACTCCCGGCTGATCCACCCGCACACCCATGAGCAAATCGGCCAGTTGCAGCACCGTCTCTCGCTCCTCACGGTCTACGCCCATCGCGGCGCACAGCAGGCCGATCACCCCGCTTTTGGAGGGCAGAAGATCGGTGTCCCGCTCATCGAAGCGGCTCCGGGTGCCCCAGGACTGCATGGGGCCGGCCAGTCGCAAGAGCAGCGTGGGCATTCAAACCCCCATCTGCTGGCGCACGGCCTCGAGGGTTTTTTCAATCAGCTCCCGGAGGCTCTCCACCGGCTCGCCCACGCGCTTGTTCTCGTCTTTATCGTTGCGGCGAAAATCGGCCTCGTCTATCTCTGGGGCGTTGAGGCGGAAGGTCTTACCGGCCTCGCCGTAAGCGACCTCGAGCCAGCGCCACTTTTGCTCGAACTTCACCGCCGAAGCCTCGGTAAGGCGCAACCCCTGGCTGGGGCGCACCGGCTTCTCGAAGGCATTGGCCAGGTTGCGCGGGTCGGCATCCTGACGCACCGTGAAAACGACGTACTCAGGGTCGTTGTGGGCGGCAAAAGAGTTCTGCTTGCCGCTGGGCTTGGCCTTGACGATGGCCCTGAGGAAAGCCTCGAGGCCCTTCAACATCAGTTCGCTGTCGCCTCCGAGGTTCGTCCTGAGCTTCTCGAGGTCTATGGCCGCGTAGCGATAGAAGCAGGCCGAGTTGAACTCCACCGTCCCGAGCATGTCCGCCCCCGAGTTGTCGTCGGGTTTGAGGTCGTCTACGGCGGTGTAGAAGTCGAATTCGCGTTCCACGACATTGGTAGAGATGGCATGGGCCACCTGACAGGCCGCGTCCTGGTTCTTCTCGGGCAAATCGGCCAACATGCGGCCAAAGAGCGCGACATCGAGGGCCTTACCCCCATCCAGCACGCTGCCCAAGGCTTTTTTGATCTCGTCAGGGACGGCTTCCCTGGCAGCTTTCTTAGCGTCCTTGGCTTTCTTTTTGCCCCCCTCTTCCTCGGCTTGGGCTGCCACCAGGCCGTCCCAGTGCCGGTCAATGAGGTCGGCAATTTTGGCCACCTCTTGCTTGCCCAAAAACAACAGGTACTGGGTTTTGCCCTCTGCATCTACCTTCAGGCCCATCCCACCCAGGGCTTGCTCTACCTTCTGCCGAGCCTCCTCCTCACCCCGGCCCTTGGCCTTAAGTTGTTCTACCAATGCTTGCACCAGTCGCTTGGTGCGCAAAGCCATCGCCTCATGAGGCAGGCCGTTGGGGTGATCGCGTACGTATTCCCGCGCGGCCCGCTTGAGACACTGGCTGCTGATGCGTCCACGCCGGTAACCGCCAAAGAAGGCGTCTTTGGGGCTGCCGGTGTCGTCGCGGTTGAGGTTGGAGGGGGCGAAGTTTTGCAGGATGTGAATCTCGAGAAGATGCTTCATATGGCTCCTACTTTTGAAGGTTCTGAATCTGTAGCCGTACAACCTTCCAGCCGAGACCCTGTCTTTCCATCACAATGCCTTCATTAGGGTTATCCTTGTGATGAAGAAGAACTTGGGACAAACCTTGTCGCTTGAGCCGCCAGTCCCTGACCGCCTCGAGGTTGCCATATTGGGGGTCTTCACCGGTGCCAATGCTGGCCAGACCCTGGGGGGTGATCAGCGCGTTGACCAATGGCTCCACCAATGAAGCTGCAAACAGAAGCCCTAACGCACCATACCCGGACTCGTCTTGTTTGGCTTGCTCCATCAAGGTGCGGTTAAGGTCGGCTTTGAGACTCTCTCGCACGCGGGGGAAGTCCACGTAGCGCTCGAGGCGCGAGGGGTCGTTGCTCTGGATGGCCCGCTGGATGCCCACAAACGTCAGGTACGGCGAAAACCAGGCGTAGGCCACCAGCAGCAGCAATCCGGCCAATAAAGCAAAGGGCAGCTTCCTGGCGTGCCAAGGGCTCGAGGACAGCTTTTCTTGGGGTTTGGTTTCGTTGCTCATTCTTCGCCTCCTTCTTTGCTCACAGTGCGGTAAAAAGCCCGGGCCCACTTTTGTTGCACGGGCTTACCCTCGTAATTCCAGGCCAAAAGGTCGCGCAAAAGCTCCGACCAGTAGATCTGAATGCCATCTTCGCTCTTGAGCAGTTGCATCATCTGGCGCAGCCGGTAGGGTAGTTGCTCCTCGTCGGCATCGAGCAAGGTGACGAAGCGCTGCTCGATGCTTTTGGGCTGGTCACGGGCCAGGTAAAGCTGGGCGATGGCGTGGCCCAGCGTGCGGCGGTAGCCCGCCTCCACCTGGTGCACAGCCGCAGGCTGTCCCGACAGGGGATTGTCCACCGGCTTCTCCTCGGCTTGGGTCGGCTCCGGCTCCTCCTCAGTCTGCTGGCGGAAATGCTCCAGCTCCGATGAAGACACCGTAGTGGCCCACAGCCCCGCCACCAGGTAGTAGACCAGCCGCTCCCAACGGTCTTCGCGTTCATCCTGGATGCGCGCCAAGAACCTCTCGACCACCGGGATCACTTCCTGGCCCGGATCGCCCAGAGCGCGGCGCATCCGCGCCAGATCGGCGGGTTCGCTGCGACGGCGCAGGTGCCGCACGAAAGCCTGTTCTCTGCTAATTTCCTTTTGCACCCGCTTCCTCCTTCCCTTTGCCGTAGACGTGGGCCAGCAGGATGCCTTCGCTCTTGTGGATGGCCCGCAGGGCCCTGGCATCGTCCCCGGCAGCCAAAACCGTGAACCTCCATGCCCGCAGGGCTTCCCGCCGGAGGGTCTCGAGCCAGGCTTTCTCGAGGCGGGACTGGTGCTGCTCGAAATCCAACCCCAGTTGCTCAATCCAAGCGGCGAATTGGGTCTCGAGCGCCGACCAGTAAGCGACTTGGTGAGGAAAACTCTGGACCAGCTTGCTCACGTCGTCTTTATGGGGCTGCCGATCTCCCAGGGTCAGGAGCTGCGTAGCCAGGGCTCGAGCCGCCCCATTCAAGGCCCTTCCCATTTCTTCGGCTTTTTCCAGGTTCTCCTCCACAAAGCGCCAGAGGTCCTTATCGCTCAGGATGGCCTCGGGCAGACGGTAGACCTCGCCCCGCCATAGCTCAATCTTGGCCTGGTCGTTGGCCTGGCCCGCGACCATTACCGGAATGCCCCGTCCTTTAAACCGAGTCCCCAGCGCCCTGTAGACGTTGCGGGCGTGATCCACCACCCCCAGGCTGTGCGCGGAACCTGGCCTGGGCAGCAGCGAGGCGAAGTCCCGCCACAACGCCCGGCCCTCGCTGAAGCCGAGTTGGCGTGGCGGCTTGGAAGGGTCTTTGGGGTCCGGGCGGAAGGCCACCATCGGGTCGGGGCGTATGGCGGCTTCCTCGTAGCGAATCCCCGAGGCGTAGGCGATCCAGCGCACCACCGTCTGGTGAACAGGCGCGTGAGCGCTCTGTCCCAACAGGGGATCGTCCGTCTGGCCGTCTTTCTCTTCGGGCTCGAGGCGCACCGCGCGCGAGAACCAGGTGTAGCGGTGGACAATGCCCTTGGCAGTGGCCCTGGCGGCCTCGCAATTTTCCAGGTCGGATACCCGCAGCGGCTCCTGCTCCCAGGTGGCCAAATCGCGTTTGTACTCGCCTTCGGAGTAGCTAACCAGGTTCAAACACAGCGTCTGGTGCAAATTCTCGCCCAGCACGATGACCAGCGCCGCCGTTGCCACGGGCGCAGTGGCGGTGTGGCAGAGCACGCTCTTGCCTGCAGAAAGGGCAAAGGTCTGGTTGGCGACCAGCAAGCGCGCGGCCTCGGCGGGGTGCAGGGGGCGGGGCCTGGAGGTGACGGTGTGGTCGAAGAGAACCTTGTTGTTGTCGGAGTTGAGTTCGGGGGCCAGCACCGTCCAGGAGCGACTGGAGCGCTCGAGGGTAAAGTCGGGTACCTGGTAGAAGGGTTTCTCGGGGTGAAAGAGGTCGAAGCGGTCGTGGTGTCTGGCCAGGTAGTCGCGTATCTTGTCGTTATCGAAGCCGTCTTTGAACCACTTTGCTGCCACATAGGCATCTGCCGGGCCTTGCAGCGCTCGGTGCAGTACGGCCAGCAGCAAGCGGTGCAGCGCCATGGTCACGAGCGGGCTGGGGTCTTCGATGCGGGTGAAGCCTCTGGCCTCGAGCAGGGCTTGCTCGAGGCTGACAAGCTTCAACTTGTTTCCCTGTCGCACGGGAATCCAGGGCTGGGTTATCAGGTTGAACGTGAACAAGGTTTACCTCCTGTAAACCACCCCAAGCTCGGAGTGAAGCTCGAGCTCGAGTTCCCCCAGCACGGCGCAGCCCCCCTCGAGCACCACCGGATGGGCGTGGGCCAGCAGTGGGGTTTCGCTCCAGACCTTGGCCGCCAGGCCCTGGCTCTCGCGGTGGGCCTTGAGGGCCTCGAAGTCGTTTCGCGTAAGCTCATGTCGGCTCAGCTTGACCGAGCGGGCGAACAGCCGCTTGGCCTCGGCTAGCTCGAGCTTGGCGGCCAGGCTGACCGGTTGTTGCCCGTCTGGATCCAAGCAGAGCCTTCCTTCTACCTTGTGCAGCAGCACCACCGTGGCGCTGGGCCGACCCTTACGGGTTTTGGGCGGACTGGGGTCGTCGTCGGGGTTGGGTTCGTCGTCGGGGAGTTTGCGCGGGTCGGGGGCCTCGAGCCAGTCGGTCTCGCAGGGGTCGCCAAAGGCTGCGTAAAACGCCTCGTCCTGGGCTTGAGAATCTCGTTTGTCCATGCGGGCCTGGGCCTGCTCGAGGGCCGTCTTCCACTCCACCGAAAGCCCCTGGGGCGGCGGCTCGCTGTAGACCTCCTGCACCAGGCGGTCAATATCGCACGGAAGGTCAATCTGGGTGCGGCTGTGCAGCGCGAGCCAGCTCCGCAGCAGAATGTAGCGCTCGTAGATTCGCTCGGTAGAATCGAAATCCGGCACGCCCCCCTCCTCCAGGCCCGCCACCCACAGCACCGGCTTGGTATGGCCGCGCCGTTCCTCTGGGCTGCGGGCGTGACGGTGGAGCCGCCCGGCGCGTTGCAACACCAAGTCCACCGGGGCCAGGTCGGTAAACATCACGTCGAAGTCGAGGTCAAGAGATTGCTCGACCACCTGCGTGGCCACCAGGATGGCCTTATGGGGGCGCACGCCCTCCTTGCCGAACTTGGCGAGGACGGTTTGCTCGCGCTGGAGGCGCTCCTCGAGGGGGTAGCGGGCATGGAACAGGTGAACCTCGACCCCATCCGGGTTGCTCACCAGTGCCCGGTACAAGTCCTGCGCCCGCTGCACGGTGTTGACGATGCAGGCCACGCAGCCGCCCGAACGGGCCTGCTCGAGGGCCTTTTCTTTGATGTCCTCGAGGTCGAGCCTGGCTCGCTTCAGGGTCAGGGTGGGTTGAGGCCGGGCTGCAAAAGTCTCTGTGGTCGCCCTGGGATTGCCCTTGATCACCCGCGTAATGCGGGGATAAGGCTCCTCTTCCCACTCCTCTGCCCCAAAAGCCCTGAGCAGGCTTTCCCGCTTGGCCTTGGGCAGCGTCGCGCTCATCAGCACGACCGAGGAGTCCAAGGCCTTCAGCCAGCGCACCAGCGACTCGATGAGGCCGCTGGTGTAGGTGTCGTAGGCGTGAACCTCGTCCAGCACCACCACCCGGTTGCCCAGACCCCACAGCCGCACGAAGTGGTGCTTGGTGGGCAGGATGCTCAAGAGTGCCTGATCCACCGTGCCCACCGCGTACTCCGAAAGGAGCCCGCGCTTGCGGTGGGAGAACCAGACCTGCGCCCCTACCCCTTCCTCCCCCTCGCTGGGCGCGTTGGGCCGCACCACGATGTTCTGGTAGGCATCCACCAGCTCGCTGGCCCCGTGTAGCAGTTGGAGGTCGAGCTTGCGGGAAGCCCCGTAACGGCCCAGGAAGGCTTTGGCCCGCTCGAACATCAGGTTGCCGGTGGCCTGGGTGGGCAAAGCGATGTACATCCCCCGGTGCCCGTTGGCCGCTTGCAGGCGCAGATGGGCATAGAGCGCGGCCTCGGTCTTGCCCTCGCCCATTGGAGCCTCGACCAGGAAGAGGGCGGGTTTATCCACCCCCTCCAGCAAGCCCTCGAGCACGGTTTGCAGCGGGCGGGCTTTGAAGGGCTGGTTGGGTTTGCCCAGGTAGGCAAACACCGCTTCGAGGCTTTGCGGCTCGGGCATTAGGCTTTCCCGCTCGAACCAGCCCACGCTATCGAGCTTTTGCGCCGCCCGCGCTTTAGCGTTCCGGTAATACTCGGCCAGGTCGTTGCCAAGTGGGTGGAAGTCGAGGCTCGAGCCGATCCAGTCGGCGAAGCTGGTCAGGCCCGCCAGGCGCTCGAAGGCCGCGCCCCCGTAGATACAGACCTGGGGTGCCTCCCCTACCTCGAGCACCTCGAGCACCGCCTCGAACAGCTCGCGTCGCACCTCGTCCCAAACGCCCTTACCCCTCTCTTTGGAGACCACATCATCAAGGTTCTTTTGGCTGGCTCTGAAACCGTGGTGCTCGCCTACCGCAGCCGCAACGTTTTGGGCGGCCCTGGGAGTCCAGCCTTTTCCCTCGAGGAGTTCGGGCAGTACTGCCTCACTAATCACGCTGTGGGAAACGTCATCGGGCGGCGGCGTGGGGTCGCTCGACCAGGTTAGCCCTGTGGCCCAGACCCGTTCCTTGCCCTCAGGCCACTTCTGCTGGAAGGCCGGGCTGGCCTTGCCGATGTCGTGCAGCCCCGCCAGAGCGCATATCCAGGCTTTGGCTTGCTGGGGCTCGAGCTTCAGGTCTCGGGCGTACAGCTCGAGGGTCTTCGGGGGCTCACGCTCGAGAATCACCTCGGCGCTGGCCGCTACGTCGAGCAAATGAGCGATGAGCGGATGCCAGGAGCCCTCATCCTTCTCCCGGTCGCTTTTCGCCCACAAAGCCCTTGCAGCCTCCGAAAGCCTCATGGCCTCACCTTCCCGCCCCACTGCGACAAATCCCGTCCTCCATCGCCATAGGCCTCTCCTGCGTACTCGCCCAGCACCTGCCGGGCCTCCTCGAGCCACCGCCGCCGGAGGTTTTCCGGCTCCAGCACCTCCACCCTGGGCCCCCAGCTCTGCACCCAGGAGAGCAGCTCGAGGGGAAAGCTGTGGTTATCGGTGCCGACGGTGAAGCGCGCCTCGAGGCCCCCCTCCGGCAAGTCCAGCAACTCCATGTCGGGGTAGCCCCCTTCCCGCAGGCGGTAGGCCGCCTCCTTCTTGAACCTCAAGCGCACCTCGACCGGCTCCCCCCCGCTGCTGCCCACGACCCCCCAGGCGTTGGAGAGGTACGAGCGCGGATCGAAATCGGCGGGGATGGTATAGGCCCTCTCCTCCCCGATCGGGCGGATGCGGCTCATGCGGTTGAGCTTGTAGGTGCGCAGGCTGCGGTGGTAGCCCCGCTCGTAGCCGATGACGTAGACCCCCAAGTTGAGGCGGGATACCTCGATGAAGTAGACCTCGACCTCGTTACGCCGGGCCTGCCCCGAGCCGCCGGGCTTGTGGTAGTAGAACTCCAGGACCTGCTGGCGGAACCAAGCCTCGGCCACCTTGCCCAGCGCATCGCCCTCGTCGAGCCGGTGGGAGAGGCGGCGCTTGAGGTCTTCGGTGCTCTTGATCGCCACGCTCTGGGCGGGCTCGGGCATCCGCCGAGCGAGCTTGAGGAGGGCCTCGAGGTAGAGCGCGTTGTGCCCCGGAGCGTGGTGGTAGAGCATACGCAGCGCGCTGTGCGTGACCAGCGCCTCCACCGGGCTGAGCTCTTCGGAGGTCAGGAGCCGGTAGCGCGGAGGCCGGCTTCGATCGTCCAGCGGCACCGCTCCCAGGTCGGCGATGTAGCGCTGGGCGGTGCGGAGGTGCACCTCGAGGGCCTCCGCCAATTCCTGCGCGGTGTAGGGCCTCGCCAGCAGCCACCGCCGGGCCTCGCCAAGACGCCGGGCTTTCTCGTGGGTGGCGGGTTCGTGTCGCGTGGTTTTGCCCATGACTGCTCGATCTCCAAGGTTTGCACCGGAGTATAGCGACAGCCCACCCAGCAAATGTCCATTTAGCTCATAGGCATCATGTCATTAGCAAGTTATTTGCGCTCAGTAGACTAAAAGAGAGCCCTCGAGTTCCTGACGCCGCTCCTGGACCCAGTTGCTGTAGATGCCCTCCAGGAAGACCTTCCTGGCCCGAACGTGGGGGTCGTCCATGTCGTAGACCCAGTGGGCCTCGGGGTCGAGGCGCAGCGAGCCGCCCTCGCTGCGGATGCTCTGGGGCCAGCCCAGCGCCCGGCGCAGCTTGGCGACGTTTTCCCACAGCGATTTGTAGGCCTTGCGGCGGCCCTCGGAGGTGGCCGGGACATCGGGGTAAAGGGCGTTGAGCAGGGCATCCATGCTCTGTTCCCCCTCGCCCTCGAGCAAAAACGCCAGCAGCTCCGCCGGGCGCCCGGTCGGCTTGAGGGGGATGGGACGCCCGTTGACCTTCACCCGCAGCAGTCCCGCCGCCCAGACCTCGACCCTGGCCTGGGTCCTGGGCTCGAGCGCCGGCCCGGATGGGGCGAGGAGGGCGAAGAGTTCGGGAAAACACAAAGCCTCTTCCAGGCTCCACAGGTTGGGCAGCTTGAAGCCCTCCAGCTTCACGGGATTGCCCCGGCGCCGCTCCAACTCCGCCCGCACCACCGCCAGCAGGAAGCGCCCCCGCTCCTTGAGGTGCGTCGCCCTCTCAGCGGCCTCCCTGGCCCCCTCCTCGTCGCCCAGCAGCAGGTGCGCGGCGGCGATGTCCGCGTGGAGCCACCCGGAGGACGAAGCCCCGAGCTCGAGGGCTTGCTGAAAGTACCCCAGCGCCTCCGCCGTCCGACCGGAAAGCCTCAGGGTATGGCCAAGGCCCCACAGGGCCTGCTGGCGGTCGTCGGCTTCCTCGGCCACCCGCAGGGCTTCGCTGTAGCAGGCGATGGCCCTGGGCCACTCGCCCAGGATGCGCCGGGCAGCCCCCAGCCCGCACAGCGCCCTGGCCCGGATGGGGCGGGCGGCAGGCTTGCGGCTGAGCCGCTCGGCCTCGAGCAGGTGCCCCTCGGCCTCGGCGGGTGCGTCCAGCGCGCTGATGCCCAGGTTGTAGTGCGCCCAGGCCAGGTAATAGGGGTCGTTGCGCAGGTAGGCCAGCGCCTCCGACCAGCGGGCGCGGGCGGCAGGCACCCGGCCCGCCGCGTAGAGGTAGCTCCCCTCGTCGATCAGGCAACGCCCCAGGACTTCGTGGGTGAGGTGCTCCTTGGCCCGCGCGAAAGCCTCCTCCCAGCCCGGCAAGCCCAGCTTGGCCCCCACCTCCGCCCGGCTGCGCCAGTAGAGCCCCTTGTCGCTCAGCGCCCCTTCATCCAGGGCCTCGAGTCCCTCCAGCGCCTCCTTCGTCCGATCCAACCGCGAAAGCGCCCAGGCGCGGTAGAGCCCCATCATGGGAGTGGCGACCCCGGTCTCTTGGCAGAAGGCCAAGAGCGCTTCCGGCTCCCGCACACGGCACAGGGCATGGGCGTAGAGCTCGGCGGCCTGGGCGTCGGTGTGGAACCAACCCCTGGGTATCGAGGGGAACAGCGCCGACAAAAGCTGGCGCTGGGCCTCGAGGGTGCGGGCTTGGGCAAAAGCCCTCGCGAGGGTTCTGGTGGCGAGGTCCAGACGCCCGGTATGCACCAACTGCCGCAGGGTGGCCTCGAGGTCGCTCAAGGATGCTTTCATGCCGCGTGAGGAATTGTACCCAAATCGAAGGACAATCCCCGCTCAAAGCGGGGATTGCGTGCGCCCGATCCCTCACCCTCCCGTGCCCGTCTTGACGTCGTCACCATCCACCACCGCAGGCTGCGTGGACACATGCGCCCCGCCCTGCGGCTGCACCAGCGCGAGCAGTGCCAGGATGAGGCCGAGCGCCACGAGCCACTTGCCCAAACCGCCCTTCGTGTGGAGTGCATGGGGTTTTCCCATGGCCCACAGGGTGCGGCGGGAATGCGACAAATCCTGTCGCGATGCGGGCGAACTGGGAGCCTCGAGCGACTATGCCCCGCAGGCGGCTCTAGGCCCTACCACCCCCATCAGCGACGGGCTAGACGCCCATCAACTCGGCCTGGGCCAGGACGTGCCCCTGCATGGCCCGCAGCACCTGCTCCTTGGTGGCCCCGGCGGGCAATTGCAGCAGGGTGTCCAGGGCGTAGAGCCGGAAGAAGTAGCGGTGCGTGCCGGAGGGGGGGCACGGGCCACCATAGCCCAGCCTGCCCCAGCTGTTGCGGCCCTGGACGCCCTGCACGGCCTTCTCGGCCAGCTGGTGGGTCTGGGCCGGAAGGTTGAACAGCACCCAGTGCACCCAGGTGCCGGCGGGCGCATCCGGGTCGTCCATGATGAGGGCAAAGCTCTGGGTGCCTCTGGGGGCGTCGCTCCACGCCAGCGGTGGAGAGATGTCCAGCCCGTCACAGGTGTATTTGGCCGGTATCGGCTTCCCCTGAGCAAAGGCGCTGCTGCTTAAGGCAAAGGCCATCGTTCACCTCCCGTCATCTATCACCAGCACCGCCGCCCCCTGAACCCGACCGCTCCTCAGCCGCTCCAGGGCTAAGTTGGCCTGCTCGAGGGGGAAAACCTGCACCTGGGTTCGTACCCCGGCGCGGGGGGCGATGGCGAGCAATTCCTCGCCATCCCGCCGGGTGAGGTTGGCGACCGAGCGCACCACGCGCTCTTCCCACAGCAGGCGGTAGGGAAAGGAGGGGATGTCGCTCATGTGAATCCCCCCGCACACCACCACCCCGCCCCTGGCGGTGGCCTCGAGCGCAGCCGGCACCAGCGAGCCGAGGGGAGCGAAGATGATGGCCGCATCGAGGAGCTCGGGCGGCTTAGAGGCCGAATCGCCCGCCCAGACCGCGCCCAACCGTCGGGCGAAGTCCTGGGCCTCGACGTCCCCCGCGCGGGTAAAGGCGTAGACCCGCTTCCCCTGATGCACCGCGATCTGGGCGATGATGTGGGCCGCCGCGCCAAAACCGTACAGGCCCAGCCGCTCCACCCCCTCCCCGGCCAGCCGGTAGGCCCGGTACCCGATCAGCCCCGCGCACAGCAGCGGCGCGGCCTGGGCATCGGTATACCCCTCGGGCAGCGAGAAGCAGTAGCGCGCGTCGGCCACGGCGTACTCGGCATAGCCCCCGTCGAGGGTGTAGCCGGTGAACTCAGCCCGCTCGCAGAGGTTCTCGCGGCCCTCGAGGCAGTAACGGCACCGGCCACAGGTCCAGCCCAGCCAGGGCACCCCCACCCGCTCCCCCGCCTCAAAGCGCTCGACCCCCGGAGCGCTCTCGACCACCCTCCCGACGATCTGGTGGCCCAGGATGAGCGGGAGCTTGGGTTCTTTCAGCTCACCGTCGAGGATGTGCAGATCGGTGCGACATACCCCGCAGGCCTCGACACGGATGAGCACCTGCCCGGCCTGGGGCCTGGGCACTTCGACCTGCTCCAGCCGCAGCGGCAGCCCTGGCTTCTCGAGCACCATCGCCCGCATGGTTCGTGGCAGCTTCGGGCTCATCCCCCTCGTCCTCCGAAAGCCGGGTTGGCGGATTTGCGATGCCGCAGCTGAATCCTACCGCCGAGGCAAGTGGAAAAATGCCCCCGCCGGGCCTTCCCCTCCAGCCTAAGCGCCAGGAGGGTCCTCGATTAAGCGGAAGATCACCCTCCCCCGTGAGATTCCCGGAGTTTGCGGTTAGACTAAAGCCAGTCCTACCGAGGCCCAGTGGCTCCAAGCGCTGGGACGCTTTGCTTTTTATGCGGGGGTGGGGGCCAAGACCAGCCTGGGGTTTGGGCGGGTGCGGGCTTTCAATCCGCTGCAAAAAGGGGTAGAGGATGAAGAACGAGACGGAAGCTTTGAAAGACCAGATCAAGCAAGCCTGGGACGAACTCAAAGCCCAACAGCAGAAAGTTTCTAAAACCCAAGAGCCAGGGAGTGCAGAAGCTCAGCAGTTTTATGCTGAGAGGATCTGGCCGCTTTTGCTCGAACTTTGGCGGCAAGAACCGCAGATTTACCCCCTGCGAGAAACCTTTGACGTTTCGATTCATACCCTGGGCACCAGCCCAGAGGCCACTACTCTAGCCGCTTTGGGCCTGGGCGCTTCTGAACTGTATGTACTGCACACGCCCGAGAGCAAGAGCTACTTAGCTCAGCTTCAGCAAGACCTAGGTCGTTCGATTTACCCCATTGAGATAGATAAAAGCGATGTGACCCAGCTCTACCAAGCGGTGGGTGAGCAGGTACGCAAACATCCTGATAAAAAGATTGCCCTGGACCTCACTAGTGGCACCAAGGCCATGAGTGCAGGAATGGCTGCAGCGGGTTACTTCCTCCAGCGGGTCTATCCCAGCCTGCGGGTAGCCTATGTAGACAGCGATAAGTATGATGCCACATTGCGCAAGCCGGTAGCCGGAACCGAGAAGCTGATTTTGCTACCCAACCCCCACGAGGTGCTGGGGGACCTGGACGAGCACCTGGCCCAGGAGTTCTACAGGGCGCGGGAGTTTGGCAAAGCGGCAGACCGCTACCAGGCCCTTAGAAGAAAAACTGGGCAGGGCAAATTTGAAGTGTATGCAGCCCTTTGCGAAATGTATCAGCGTTGGTACGCCCTTGACTTTGAGGGTGCTTCGAGCAACGCCCAACGCCTCTTCAACTTCCTGACTCAAGACGCGTACCGCAATCATCCCCTGGCTCGCCACGCCCAGCGACTAAAAGAGCAGAAAGAGGGCCTTGAGGCCATCGTTGCCCTGCTAAAATCGCAGGGTTTTGCGGAGCCCAAGGGTGTTCTTTGGTTGACTACGACGCTTTTGCAACTAGGGGAAGAACGCAGGGAACGGCAGCCGGTCTCCGCAGCTCTCTATTACTACCGGTCCCTCGAGCTTGTCCTGCAACACCGCCTGGCGGTGCGGGGCCGCAGCGATGACGACCCCAACCTGAGCCCCGAAGAACAAGCCTACCTGCGGCAGGCCCTGTCCGACTGGCTGGGAAAGCCGCTCGAACAGATTAGGCCGGTGCAAAAGCTGGGGCTTTTGGAAAGCATTGCCCTGCTGCGCCACCTGGGCGACCCGGCGCTGGGGCAGTTTGCCGAAGCCGACCTGCGCGGCTACCAGGGTATGTTGCAAAGCCGCAACAAGAGCCTGCTGATCCACGGTCTCGAGGTAAGCAAAAAAGGCGACGTGGAGAAGCTCCAGCAGTTTGCCCGCAAGCTGTATCAGACCATGCGGGAAGAGGCCAAGCTGGCACTGTCGGTTGAACCTGTAGAGCTGATGTGACCCTCCACCTCACCGAGCAGTCCTCCACCCTGCGCCTGAGGGCGGGGCGGCTTTTGGTCGAGCTGGACGAGCAAATCCTGGCCGAGCTTCCGGCCCGCAAGGTGCGGGGGGTGGTGGTCTGGGGCAACGTGCGCCTGACCACTCCGGCGCTGGCCTTTTTGCTGCGGCAGGGGGTGCCGGTGCTCTACGCCTCGCTGGAGGGCCAGCTCTATGGGCAGGCCATGGCGCCGCAGGGCCTCTCCCCCGAGGTACTGCGGGCCCAGATGCAGGTCCAGCAAGCCCCTCTCCCCCTAGCCCAAAGCTTCCTGCTGGGCAAGCTGCGCTCGGGGCTGGTGCTGCTCGAGCGGCTCTCGCGTCAGGCCCCCACCGCGCTCCAGCAGAGCGAGATTCGGGCCGCCCTCGAGGCCCTGCCCCAGACTTCCAGCCTCGAGGCCCTGCGGGGGGTGGAAGGCAACGCCGCGCGGGCCTACTTTTCCGGCTTGCAAGCGGTGCTCTCACCCTACGGCTTCTCCGGGCGCAACCGCCGCCCGCCCACGGATGCGGTCAATGCGGCCTTGTCCTATGGCTACATGCTCTTGCTGGGGCGGGTCTTGCTGGCGCTGCACCTGGCGGGACTGCACCCCGAGCTGGGCCTGCTGCACGCCGAGGGACGGCGCAACCCGGCTTTGGCCTTCGACCTGATGGAAGAGTTCCGCGTTCCGGTGGTGGACGTGGTGGTCATCTCGGCCTTCCTGCGCGGCGAGCTAGACCCTAAGAAGCACGCCGAAGCCCGTGACGGCGGGGTCTACCTCAACGACACTGGCCGCAAGGTGCTGCTGCGCCTACTGGAAGAGCGCCTCGCCAAGGAGGCTCAGCACCCGCAGGGCTTCCGCCAACCCTACCAGCAACTCATCGAAACCCAGGCCGCCCGCCTCAAAGCGGCCCTGCTGAAGCGCGATGCCTACAGCCCCTATTACCTCTGGAGGTGAGCTTGCCTACAGAACGCTTCTACACCGTAGCCTACGACATCCCCGACGATGGCCGCCGGGTGAAGGTGGCCAACATCCTCAAGAGCTTTGGCGAGCGGGTACAGCTTTCGGTCTTCGAGTGCTGGCTCAACGCTGCCCAGCTCGAGCAGCTCAAAAAGCTGCTGCAAAAGAAGATCGATCCCAGCGAGGATGGTGTGCGCATCTACCCCGTAGGGGGAGCGGTGGAGGTTCTGGGCCTGGGTCGTAGGCTCGAGAACCCCGACTACCTGATCCTCTAGCCCACGAAAAATCCCTTCGCAATCGCACCCATCCCTCATGAAAAACCCGTCCCTGCCTCGTCCTGGAGCACACAAAACCCCTCTCCCAAAACGACCCGTTATGTTTTGCGCAAACTGGTATAATCCCCTTGCCGGGCCTGCTCGGAGTGCACTTTGAAAACGAGTTCTTCCCACTCCTATCGCAAATCCCTGCGATAAAAAATCTAAATGCGCAGGAAAGTAAGCGCCCATCGCTATAAACGTCACTTTTTTCGCAGTTATCCACAGCCTACCTGTGGATAACTCGCTTTTCTCATAAAACTACCCCCTGGGGCACCTGTACAGAACGGTGTTTTTGGGGGTATGCTGATGCAAACAAAAAGCCCCGCAAGGGGATTGCAACTTCTTCCCTTTTCCCCATCCTCCCCTCCTTCTAGGGGCCTGATGCAAACAAAAAGCCCCGCAAGGGGATTGCAACGGCTTCGGCCTCGGCCCGCTGGCGCTCCTCGCCCTCCAGGATGCAAACAAAAAGCCCCGCAAGGGGATTGCAACCGATCTCGTGCTCCACCACCGCCATCAACTCCGCATCGGGATGCAAACAAAAAGCCCCGCAAGGGGATTGCAACCGTAACCGGTGAGCTATTGGCCGACCTACACTGGATGAGCGAGATGCAAACAAAAAGCCCCGCAAGGGGATTGCAACACGACCGAGCTTGGGCCGGAGGGCCCCACCTCCACCAGATGCAAACAAAAAGCCCCGCAAGGGGATTGCAACTGGAGGGCGAACTTCCCTGAAGCGCCACACAGCATCTTGTGTGATGCAAACAAAAAGCCCCGCAAGGGGATTGCAACCACCACCGCCATTAACTCCGCATCGGAGAGGCTGCTTGCAAAGGATGCAAACAAAAAGCCCCGCAAGGGGATTGCAACCGGGCCGGACGGCCCAGTCTCCGTCGTCATCATCTTCGACGATGCAAACAAAAAGCCCCGCAAGGGGATTGCAACACTTCCTCGTCGCTCATGGTGGCGCCACCGCTCGTGGTGGGATGCAAACAAAAAGCCCCGCAAGGGGATTGCAACAGGGCCGGCGCCAAGAGGGCCTTGATCTCTTCCTCGCTCAGATGCAAACAAAAAGCCCCGCAAGGGGATTGCAACGCCCAGGCTACCAAGGCCTCGTCGGGGAACCCGATGATGCGGGATGCAAACAAAAAGCCCCGCAAGGGGATTGCAACATCTGGGTTCCGCCACCTACGGAGGGCGGCTCCTCCCCTGATGCAAACAAAAAGCCCCGCAAGGGGATTGCAACGAGGTCTTGGGGTCGAGCTTGACGACGTCGGTGTAGAAGCGATGCAAACAAAAAGCCCCGCAAGGGGATTGCAACCATCATGGACCGCCATGGCCCCTCGGCCTCAGGCATATGAGATGCAAACAAAAAGCCCCGCAAGGGGATTGCAACGCCTTGCGTCGTAGCTCCTCCAAGCGGGCTACCCACGGATGCAAACAAAAAGCCCCGCAAGGGGATTGCAACGTCATCATCTTGGCCCCTTCTGGGGGCCGCAGGCTCTGAGATGCAAACAAAAAGCCCCGCAAGGGGATTGCAACGAGAGCTTGTCCTGGAGAAGGTGCAGCTTCATGACTCGATGCAAACAAAAAGCCCCGCAAGGGGATTGCAACGATACGGAGAGGGAAGAAGTACATCATGGAAGTGCAGCGATGCAAACAAAAAGCCCCGCAAGGGGATTGCAACAGAGCATGTTTTGGGCGACCGCTCGGCTGAAGCGGCTGGGATGCAAACAAAAAGCCCCGCAAGGGGATTGCAACTCATCCAGCCCGCTCCTCCTGGAGTTGTACTCCAGGATGTGATGCAAACAAAAAGCCCCGCAAGGGGATTGCAACACCAGGAGGAGGGCAGGAGCATCGAGCTAGCCTGCCCCATGATGCAAACAAAAAGCCCCGCAAGGGGATTGCAACCCCACTACCTTAGGCCTCTCCTGGATCCCCGTTTCCGGGGGATGCAAACAAAAAGCCCCGCAAGGGGATTGCAACGCGCCCCCCCTATGGGCGCGGGGTGGTGCGCCCCCTATTTGGATGCAAACAAAAAGCCCCGCAAGGGGATTGCAACCTTCACTCCCTCATCGCCGCGGCCCTGCTGCAGGCCCGCGATGCAAACAAAAAGCCCCGCAAGGGGATTGCAACCTCGGGGGCCCTGAGGGCCTTCAAGCTCTCCACTGCGCGATGCAAACAAAAAGCCCCGCAAGGGGATTGCAACTTTCTTCGTCGGTCATGGCCCCCGCACCCGCACCGCGGATGCAAACAAAAAGCCCCGCAAGGGGATCATCGCTCCGCCCAGGTAGGGGCGGACTTTTTCTTGTTAGCATGGCGGCATGGCGGAAGTACGGCAGGTACTGATCGTGACAGTCGGACAAAGCCGCGCGCCGGTGGAGTACGCGCTGACCGAACACGCGCCGGATGGGGTGGTCTTCATCGCTAGCCAGACTTCGCAGGTGGTGGTTGCCGAGCTTGTGCGGGAGTATGGCGGGAGTCTGCGCCATCATACCCTGTTGCTGGATGACCCCGAAAACCTCACCGAGAGCTACCGCGTGGCCCAGAAAGCCCTGCACAAGGCGCTGGAGTGGGAGGCGCGCAGCGTGGTGGCCGACCTTACGGGGGGCACTAAGCCCATGGTGGCGGGGGTGGTGCTGGCGCTGAGCGGGCGGGGGGTGACGTTTAGCTACGTGGGCGGGGAGCAGCGCGATGAGGCCGGGCGGGTCGCCAGCGGAAGCGAGCGCTTGCGTCTGCTGGAAGACCCCACCACCCGCTACGGGGTGCGGGAGTGGTCAGACTTCATCCAGGCCTGGAACACGGGTCAGATGGGAGCGGCCCAAGCCCACCTCCAGGCCCTGCTGCGGCGTGAGCTGAGCCCTTCGGAGGAGCGCTTCTACCGCCACCTCGCGGGGGTAGTGGAGGGGCTGGCGGCGTGGGACCGCTTCCAGCACGCCCTCGCGCATAAGCTGCTGCGTGAGCATCTCGAGCCCACCCTGGCCGTGGCGGAGGCCTGGGGCCACGGCGGCAAGGTGCGGGTGCTGCAGGAGCTCGAGCGGGATCTGGAGCGGCTGGAGCGGCTGCTGGAGCGGGGCAACGCGCCCAGCTTCGAGCTGCTGGCCGACCTGCTGGCCAACGCCGAGCGACGGGCGGCGGCGGGGCGCTACGACGACGCTCTGGCCCGGCTGTACCGGGCGGTGGAGTTGGCCGCCGAGGCCGACATCTACGCCCGCCACAAGCTGGTGCTGCGGCAGCCCGAGACCTACCCCGCCGCGCTAGCCGACCTGGGCAGCCGGGCCGGGGGGGTGCTGGGGCTGAAGGAAACGCTGTCGCTGGCTTTCGACATCGATACGCGAAGTGGGCAGAGCAACACCCTGGCACAGCAACTCTTTGGCGACTACGGCCAGCGGCTGAGGGAGTTGCTGCAACGGCGCAACAGCAGCATTCTGGCCCACGGGACCAGGCCGGTGGAGGCCGCCGACTACGAGGCCCTGCGGGCTTACCTGGCCGAGAAGAGCCTCGAGGCCGCCCCACCTTGGCCCCGCTGGTGAGGGGCGAGAGCGGGAGGGCCCAGCACTCGAGGTGCGTGGCGGTCATCTTTGGCCGTGCTCGCTGGCGGGGACCGCGGGGGACTTCGGGGTCGTGGTCGAGGGCCAGCCGGTTCGCGAAGATGAAGACCGAGCAGGTCTTATACGAAAACTACCGCACCCGTTTCTGTGCAAGCCCTATACTCTCTGCGTGCAGGGGCATTTGGGAGATAAATCATGAGAAGATGGCTTTTGCTCCTTATGGCGATCGGCTCGGCAATGGCCCTGGCGCAAGGCGTCCGCCAGCAGGGCCTGGGCGGGCTGATCCTCCCCGGACCCGAGGCCGCGCCCTACAACCCGGCCTACACCACATACCCTTCTACTTATGCCGAGAAGGAGGGCTTCCGCCTGCCGCTGGGCCTTCTGCGGCTGGTCCTCCCGCTGTTCCCCGAGACCAACGCCCTGGCCTACTTCTACGACCGCCAGACCTTCAAACAGCGCTTCGACGCCCTGAGCTTCTACGACCAGCTCACCCATCTGGACGCCTTTCTCTTCAACCCCGCGCGCAGTCCGGATGAGGTGGTTTTCTCCATTGGCCAGGATGAAATCAGCATCACCGACGGTCAGGGCAACCCTCTGAACCTCGACTTCAGCGTGGGGGGCGGTGGCCGGGTGGCTTCGGCGCTGACCCCTCCCGCGCTTTTGCGCCTCCCCCTCCAGACCGGCGTGCCGGGGCTGGGGCTCGAGTTGGCCCTCATCCTTGGCAGCGGTGGCCTCGGCATGGAGGCGAGTGAGGACCTCAAGCAGGCCATGCGAACGGGGGACCTCAACCGCTGCCGCAGCGCCACCCCCTCGCCCTGCGCCCTCATCGGTCGCACCAGCGCCATGGGCGCGGTGGGGCTGAACCTCGCCTACGCCACACCCTTGCCGGAGATTCCCGACTTCGAGGGGAAAGTCTACGCCGGAGTGCGTGGGGAGGGCTTCTACGGCCTGGGATACCTCGAGGCCCAGGCCATGGCCCGCCCTACCTTCGACCAAGACGGCAACCCCAACGGCACCGACTACGAGGTGCGCTACTTCTACAGCGTGCCTGGCAACGGCCAAGGCTTCGGCCTTCGTGCCGACGTGGGGGTGGTGGTGGATTACCAGGAGTACACCTTCGGCCTCGGGGTGTCGAACGTCGTGGGCTTCGCGCGCTGGTCGGGAACGGAGGTCACCTTGCAGAACGGGAGCTCGAGCGAAGCCCCAGCCCTACGGCAGAGCGCGGGGTTCGCCCCGGCGGTGTTCCTCAACGGGGCTTACCGGATGCCCCTGGAGGAAGGCAGCCTCCTCATAGGGGCCGACTTTTCCTCCGCGGACAGTAGCTTCCACCTCGGGGCGGAATACGCCCTGGGGCCCTACCGGCTGCGGGCCGGGGCGGGCCTGGAGGGGGGCTTCAAGTTCGGGCTGGGCGGAGGGGTGCGGCTCGAGGGCCTCAGCCTGGACGCCGCCCTCACGGTCCACCAGGCCCCTGTCGTCAGGGGAACCGTCTACGGCCTGGCCCTTAGCGTAGGCTTCTAGAAGCATGACCATGAAGCATACCCCGATTCTTATGCTTGCTCTGGCACTCGTGCTGGCCGCCTGTAGCGGCCACACGTTGACCACGGTGCGGGTGAACGTGCTCTCGTACATACCCACCGCCTCCCGCAGCGGGCAACTAGACCTCACCAACGCCACCCTTTTTCTCCCCGATGACGACGGAGACGGAACCTACGGCAACGACCCCGATGGCCTTGCCCTCGACCTGCCCAGTCTGGACATCCTGGAAAAGGCCAGGCTCGAGGCCCGCCTAAGCCTAAAGAACACCGGCAGCGCCCCGGCGAGCGTGAGCCTGGAGATCCACGTGGCCCCTCCAAGCGACGGCTTCATCTACGACGGCAGCGAGGATTACACGGTCCTTTCCGGCTCGGTCAACCTCAACCCCGGCGAAGAGAAGCCGCTCGAGCTCGATGCCACCCTCAACGAGGCCAACCCGGCTTTCGGCTTGCTGAAGACCGGAAAATTCCGCGTCGGGCTGAAGGTGAGCCTGGCGGGAGACACCGTGAACTACACCCTGGAAAAGGCCAGCGTGAGCCTCTCCGGGCGGCTGTTCAAGCTCATTCCGGATTGAGTCGGTTCACGGTGAGTGCTCTTACCGGCACACCGACAAGCTGTGCCCATTTTAGTTTGTACCCGCATCGGGTTCCGTCGCATTTCTCACCGAGGGGTTAGGGTTGGTTTCGAGCGACTCCGGTTCACCTTCCACAGGGCGCGAACCGAACTGCCGTGAGGGAAATTCTGCCGGGTTCCAGTACTTCAGCTCTGCATACACCCGCTCTCGAAGCTCCAGCGCCAGATCGACCAGCTCGCCCAGGACTCTCGCAGGCCAATCCCCTCCCGGAAAGATCAGTTTGAGCAGCGCCGCCACCAGCTTGAATACCGCCCGCACATCGCGCTGAGTGAGGCCCGAGGGTAAATAGGGTGTCAATTCTGGCTCAAAAGCCTGCACCCGCAGACGCTTCAACACCTCGGCCAGGTAATCCAGCACCAGTCCATAGTCCTGGTTCAGCCATTCAGGGCCCAGTTTGGGAAATTCATGGCCGGGCAGCAGCCCCGCCAGCCGGTCTAGAAAAGCTGTATCTCCTACTAACCCATCGGGTAATACCTTGGTTTGAGGAACCGCCGCACTGTCGGTGTTGCCCAAGAAGACTAGGGAGGCCTGAGCATGAAAGCTGCGGTTGCCGCGGCTGAACCGGCCCGATTCCATGAAGTCTTTTAGAGTCGATAGCAGCGCAGGGTCATCCCAACGGGTATGGGCCACCTCATCGAAAATCACTACCTGATAGGTGGGGATCAGCCCAGGTTTGCGCTGCAACTGATGATAAAAAAGCGTCGCCGGAGTGGCCCTGCCACCAGAAATCAGGAAAACCTCTGGTGAGGTGTTGCGCAGGAGAAAGGTCTTCCCTGTTTGTCTCGGGCCCAGCTCCATCAGGTGCAATCCTGGTTCCACCAGCGGCGCCAGGCGCGCCAGATAAAGTAGCTTGAGCCGGGTACCTAGTAGCCTTGGATTGATCCCAAGGCTCATAAGAAGGACATCGATCCATTCCGCCTCCGTGAAGGCCTCACGCGCCCGACGATACTCCTCCAGATCGATGCGGGCCACCTGGAAAGGCAGGAAATCCGCTACTCGAACCTGGCGCCGTGCCGGATCGTAGCTGAGTTCAATGGTTCCCCAAAGACCGTACAGCACCCCAGGGTAGCGCTCGGTCAAGTCGAAAGGGACTTCGGCTTTGATCTCGCCCAGGCTAGGGATGCGCGCGGAATACCGCCCGGTAGACAGATCTACCTGCACCTCGAGTTCATCGATAAGCACAAAGCGGCCCTTGCGCAGCAGTTGGTCCTTGACCCGCTCCCGCTCCTCAGGTCCGGGGTAGCGCTCTTGGAGCAGCCGCTGCACCTTAGCCACAGCATTGGCGTTGCCATCCGGGGCAAACTTGGCCAGGAGGTACTCCACTACGTAGCGGGGTACCCGGTGGAAAACGGGACGCTGGGTCAGATGTTTGGCCAGCACTCGACCGGGAAAGGCTTTAGCCAGGCGGTCATTCATCGAAGATTGCCTCCAGTAAAGGGTTGGGCCGCTCATCCAGAGAGTGCGCCGCCGGCGATGGCACTTTTGGTGGCGGCGAGGACGTCGGTTCCATGCCCCCGTAATCGGCGAGGATTATCTGATCGGGAGCAAGGGGATGGACGAAGCGAAACAGCACGCCTTCGCCTGGTAGCCATTCGGCCTGCTGGGTCAGAGGCTCGAGCCAGCGGGTAGGCCGAACGGCACCGAGCAGGAAGCCGTGGGCCTCGTGATCCGGGCGATGGCAGGCCATCACTCGTGGAGCCGAAGCCAGCGTGGCTGCCCCCCAGGCTTCGCTATCCATCAGCTCGGAGATATCCGGTAGCGGCAGGTCCGCAGCCATGCGCTCCCCCTCCAGCAGCAGGCGATCTTCGAGTCCCTGTAGGTCACGGTCCCAAAATAACTCCAGTATACCCTCCTGAATCAACTGCTTCGAACGGTGTTCCAACTCAGTCTGAGGCACGATGTACGGCGGCTCAAAGCGCAAAACTAGGGGGTGTCGGGTCGGGGGGCCTGCGGCAGGAAGTTTGAATTCCGCCACCAGCCGCCGGATCGTCTGGCAGCGCTCACGCTCGCGGGCCAGAGCGTCCCGGTATACGCGAATCAGGCGGTACTTTGCCCAGCGCTCGAGCCAAAGCTGCTGCTGCTGAGTGAGGAGCTGATGCTGCGCGTGGCCTGCGCCCAGCTCGGTCCAGGCTGCGTCACACAAGCGCTTGCGCACCCTGCTCAGTTCCTCGGCATCGACCCCGAGTGAACGCGGACGCAGGGAGGGCCAGAATAGACCGATCATCCTTCGCCAGAACGGGGGCCGTGGTTCTTGCGGCCTGGGTTGCTCGAGTTGCTCGCGCCAATGCTTCCGGTTATCCTCAAAACGTGCTCGCGCTTGCTGGAGTTGTTGAGTCGCCCCCTTAGCCACCGGATCGCGCGCGAGAAGTTCTTCAATCTGCGGCCCCTCCAGCAGTGCATCCAACTCTGCCAGGCGCCCCCGCAGCTGTTCCAACTCCTCTTCCGGGATCGGCCTGCCAGCCTCGGCCCTCAATTCAAGCCGCTTAAGGCGGTCCCTGCGGTCACGCAAGCCGAACAACTCGTCGAAGGGCTCGAGCGCCGCCTTGAGCGCGTCGTTGGTTTCACCCAGGGCATGGGCCAGCTGCGCTTCCAGTTGCTCCAGGGCCGGCAATCCCAAAAGCAACGCCTCACGGGCAACCTCCCAGGGCAGCGCTGGCTCGAACGCAAAGGCTAGCTCATCCACCTGCAGCCGGTAGGAATCGCGGAGCCTGATACGAGCGGTTTCCCAGGGTTGGTCAATCTCCCAATCCGGGTGCTGGAGGCAGTTGGTGCGTTTGGGTGGCTCAGGCAGGACCTGCTGGGGCTCCGGCTTCGGGATTGGGGGTGGCTTTGGCAGCACCAGACTTCCCATGGAAGTCTGGCACAGCACCGGCCAAAGCTGGGCGGCGAGCACGTACTTCGAGGGGGGAGCCACTTCCAAGCGGCATACTCCCAGCCCCGCCCAGTCCCGCCCTTTGGCCTGAGCAGGATGGAATGGGAATTGGCTCCGCACGCAGGCTTCGACCAGGTGCTGGATCAGGGGGAAGACCTGCTCAGGTGAGCGCAGGTGAAGATCGGCGCGGTTGCGCAGGGACAGAGGCCATACCCGCGTCGCGGGCAGCGCCGAGGGGTCGGGGCGGAGATAGTCCAGGTTCTCCTGGGCCTGGGCTTTCTCCTCCTGGCTCAGCGCAAACAGGTCCGGCAGCAGCAGCACCAAGTGCACGCGCAGCTCACGCCCGCCAAACAGCAACCCCTGGGGCTTATCTGCTAGGCGGGAGAGGTCGCTTCGGAGCTTCGGATGGTGGGCTTGCGCCACCCACACCAGGTTGAGGGCTTGACTCAGAAAGTGCCCAGAAAGTTGCAGGTCCACCACCCTCTGGTGATCGAGCAAGCGCCCCAGGCCAGCCTCGAGGGGTCCGAGACCCTGATCCTCGAGCACTTCCAAAGCAGGCCAGGCCGGGCCCAGGCGCTGCCGCCACAAGGGCGACAAGACCCGCAGGGCCCTGTCGCCCAGTTCCCCGGAGGCGGCAACTATGGTGGGGTAAAGATTCATCGCTTCAGGTCGCAGAAAATCCCGGGAAGCTGTCGTCGCTCAGGCTGGGGTCGTACTCCTCCAGCTCTTTGAGCCACCGCTCGAGGACTTCCTTCTCCCGCTCGAGCACCTTTTGATCCTGCTCACCCCAGCTATTGGCTTGCAGACGCCGCGTGCGGTCTTCCAGGGCCTCCCTAACTCTGTCCTTTAGCTCCGGCAGACACTTACGCCGGGCTTCGGCCTCGAGCTTGCTCACCTTGCCCTCGAGCTCTTTGAAGCCGAAGAAGTCGTCACAAAAGCTCGCGAAAGCCTTCCCAGGAGCAGCCCCCAAGGTGCGCCAGCGCTCTACCCCCTCGCGGTCGGACTTATAGGCGTACTCGGGGTTGTGGCGGATCAGCCCGAAGAAGCGGGCCTTGGTCCAGATCTTGGCGACCTCCTCGGGGTCAGGCAGGGGCAGCAGGTCCTCTAGGCTGGCCTCCCAGTCGCGGCGGACGTGGAAGCTTCGGCTAGCGGAGAGGGACTGGTACTTCTCGCGGTACATTTCCAGGCCCCACAGCGTGAAGGCGGGGATGGAGGCCTCGATCTTGTAGAAGTAGACCCGTTTGGGGTCCCTCGTGCTCACCGGCTGCAATTTCTGCTTGGCATGGATGTTCCCGGCGAAGATGTCTTGAAACTCCCCGTGCAGCAGGGGATGGTTCTTGTCGGAGGTGTCCTCGAGCCCCAGGATATGCACCTGCTCACGCTGTCCTACCTTTGGGTTGGATACCCAGGCGTCCTGGTACTCCCATGCCGGCGCCGAAAGTGCGTCCAGCTCGCGGAGGGTGCGCTCGGTAGCCATCCGCAAGGGGTCGTGAGGCTCCTTTTTCTTGACCTCCTCGAGCCACACCCGCAGAGAGGTACGTTCGGTGGGCATGAGCACCTCGTCCAAAACGGCGTGGGGTTTCTCGAGGAGGTCACGAAGCCCCCTCTTTCGCAACACTTCCAGTGCTTCCCGGTAATCCACCCGTCCCAAGGCTGCACCCTCTACGTAAGGGGGCGGCAGAGTGAGGGTGAAGGGGTTGGCATCCTGAACCCCCGCTTCTTGTGTTTTGCGCTCGGTAAAGCGTTCGGTCCACTCCCGGATCGAGCGCACCAACTCCTCGAGCTTCTCCAGCTTCGCTTGCAGCAACTTGGGCAAGAACTTGGCGGCTTCGTAGCGGGCCTGGGCCTGGGCAGCATCCACGGCCAGGTCAAGCTGGACCTCAAGGATGCTGCGATTGATCCGCGGTCCCTCCTGCGGCTCTGAGCGGTTGAATAGCCTCCCAAAGCCGCTCCCTGGCGTCATGCCCGTCGCCAAGTGTTCTTCGACCTTCTGCCGCTTTTCCTCTTCTTTGTGGGATTCTCTGTCATACTCGGCCTTAAGCTCCTTGAGGAGGGCGTCCGCTCTGGGCTGGAGCTCACGCAACCCCTCCTGCAATTCGGCCAAGCTATGGGTCTTGAACGCCTCCTCCAGGGCCCTGTCAAGGAGGTCCTCGACAGGCCAGTCCGAGGAAATAGCCTGGCGGGCTTGCTCGAGCACCCCTTCCTTGAGGGTTCCGATCTCGGCGAGTGCCTCGTTCCAGACTCGCCTGTCTTCGCTGCGGCTCGGCGGTGGGTTGAAGCGCTTCTCCGGGGCTGGGGGAAGGGGATGATCCTTGATTTTCCTCAGCTCCAGCTCCAGGCCCGTGATACCCCACGGCTGCGTGCTTTGGGTCAGCCGGTCCACTGTCTGCTTGGCGATCTGAATGGCGCGCTCGAGCTCGAGGCCGTGCGGCTCAAAACGTAGCTCTGCCGCGCCGAAGCTGGCGTAATGGGCCGTCTTGCCGTAGTACGAGCCCTGCTGCTCGGTGAGTTGCATGACGATGTTGTCGAAGACATCGGCCTGCTCCTTGCCCAAGGGACCACTGACCAGGAAGAGACCCATGCCCAGCAGTTCGGCCAGGTCGTCGATGGAGTTGAAGGTCTTGCCTCCACGGTTCTGGCGATTGACCAGGAAAACCATGTCGAAGGGCTTCTTCCGCACCTCGATACTGCGCCCCCCGAAGGGGTAGCTGAAGGTCTCCTGCAGGCTCATGAGCCTGTCCAGCTCCTTCAGCGCCCCGTAAGCGTTAGCCTCGACGTTTTGGGTGCCGGGCCGATTGGTGTAGATGTCCGGCAACAGCAAGTACCCAAAGAGTTGGTCCTCGTCCTTGAGCAGGTCGCGCAGGATGAGGGCAACGTCGAGAAAGATCCCCGAGCCCGTACCCCCGGCCAGCGAGCCCACCACGCACACCGTGAGGTGCGGAGTATACGATTCATACACGAATTTCCGCTCCCTCGAGGGGCGCTCGGCCTGGTAGTCGCGAGCCTCGGAGAGCAAAGCCCGCAAGCTGTCGTAAACGATCCGTGCGTTGGCGAACAGCGCCAGTCGCCCCAGCGCCCGGACCTGGCCCGCCCCGGAGAGGATGTTGGCCTTGAGCTCGGCCTTGGGGGGAAACCACTCACGCACCTCGTCGTGCACCTGAGGCAACAGGCTGGCTCCCCTGGCCTCGATAAACAGCACCTCACTGGGGTTGAGCCGTACGAGAAGCTTTTCCCCTCCAGGGCCCATGGCGCTCAGGCCATTGGTATGAGCACTGGTGGTGTCTACGAGTAGAAATTTGACCAGGGGCGGGATCTCGCCAAAAGTCTCGATGTACTTGCGCTTGGCGTGTAATAGCGCATTCTTGCCCGTCCCACCCAGGCCGATGAGGACCGTGCGCTTAAGCTGGCGGGTTTCCTCTAAGATTCGCATAATTCCTCACCTTCCACGAATTCTCCCCAGGGAGAAATTGCCTAGCTCTTTACCTCCTTCGCTGATGGTCACGGTCTCCCCCATTTGAATGCGGTCCTTTGGTTCTAGGAGATTCTTCCCAACCTTAAGCTCGAGGTGGAGTGGGTATTCCACTTGCGGGTTCTGGCCGCGCGATCCGGTCAACTTGATGCCGCGCAACTCCGGTTGCTCGAAGAGCTTGCCGAGGTCGACGGGGCGCTTCCCCCGCAACTTGCGGGTAGTCTCCTGGCATTTCGGTGGCGGCCCTACCAGGGTAACGGTGGCCCAGGGCGCGTTTTGCGCCGCCGTCCAGCGCCACAAAAGCAGCAATAACGCCAGGAGGAGAGCGAGCCAGGGCAGCCACCGGAGCAACTGCTCCCCCAGGGTGAGGGGCTGGCGCAACGTGGCCAGGGGCACCTCCGGCGCGCCGATAGACCCGGCGGGCAGTTGCACGGACAGTGCCGGGCTGGCCATCTTCCCGCTGCCGAAGCCGTTGTTGCGCAGCTCGACGCGCAGTTCCTCGCCAGGGCGCAGCGTTACCGGGCCGGGTTCACCATTGAGCCTGGCCTCGAGGCCTTCCGGCAAGCCCTTCACCGACACCCGCACCGGCTCCTTGGCCCACTCACTGCCTTCGAGGCGAAAACGCAGCGCCGCAGACTGCCCTCTGGGCAGGTCCAGCCTTTCCTGGGTCTGTAGCGCTTTCAAGAGGTACTCCCCAGGCGGATGGTAAGTGAGTTTTACCTGCAAAGCTCCAGGGCGCACCAGCGTGTTCGGCCCCGCCTTGAGGCACAGGCTCGCGCTGTAGGAGCCATAAGGGAGGGAATCTGGGTTGCGCAGTGAAAAGCGAAGCGAGTGGGCACCGCTGCCGGAAAGTTGCTCCGGCGAAACCTCGAGGAAGCTGCCGTGCCTCTCGATTGAAGGGGCACTGACCTCCAGTACCAAAGGCGACTGCCCGCCTTGTGTCCTAAGTTCTAGGTCGCGCTGAGTTGAGCCAACACCGAACAGGTTGCCCAGGTCGATCAAAGCCGGGCGTAGCGCCACCTCCGACAACCGGGGCACCTGGTTGGGCGCTGCACTCAGCGCGCGGCTTCCGGGCGTGTTGCGCAGGGCAGCGCCGACGTCTGGGGGAGTACTCAGCCCAAGGGTGATGTAGTACAGCCAGTCGTACGCCCCCCGGCGCAGGCGGTACTCCTTGGCCACATCCGCCATGGTCAAGGGACCGGGGTCGTTGTCCTGCCCATCGGTGAACAAGTAGATGCTCGTGGCCACGTCACTCGAGAGGGCAAGCTCCCTCAATACCTTGAGCAAGGTGGCATAAACATAAGTGCGCTGTCCGGTCGCCTTGAGCCCCTCAATGTAACGGTTCAACTCCGCCCTCTGGGCTGGCAGGCGAAATGAGCGCTGGGGACCCGGTCCCTGGTCAAAGGTCTGGATCGTCACCAGGGTATCCGGCGGCACTCGGCTCAGAAAATTCCTCAACTCGCTCTTTACCTTTGGGAACACCACACGTCCTGCCCCGTCCCCCTGCCCCATCATGGATGCCGAGGTGTCGATAATAAAAACGTAGCGATATGAGCTTGGCAACTGCCTCTTCGAGAGAGGCTCTTCAGCGTCGCACACCTGTGCGAAGGCGATACTCAGCATTAGCCACAACCCCACCAGTACCCTTTGCATGATTGGAGAATTGTAGCTTAAACATCGCGCTTGCTGGGAGAAATTTAGGCCTCGAGTACCCCCCAAAAACCGTCGGGAGATTATTGCACCCCGTCCTGGGAGTGATTCGCAGCCAACGCTGCACCCTGACCTCCCCGTGGTCTAACTGATCCATCTTGTCCGACAGTGAAATACCTGCAAGCCGCACTAAACCTCGCCAATCCCACTGGGTTTACGGCCAGGTTTGTGAAGGCCTGAGCCCGCTTCCGCACCAGTTCCTCGCTCATTCGCAAATATCGCAAGGGGGGCCGCATCTCCCTCCCACGCCTCGAGCCATAGCAAGATCCATCCGCGAGCCAGATGCTGCGGCAAATAACCCATCCAGAACCCAGAAAAGACGCTACCTTAAAAGCGTTATGGAAACGCTATTAGAATGCGGCTCCCGCTCGGGCGGATGGCCGAGTCGGCGGCGCCCCAGCACTTTCACCGGTGCAGATTGAGGGAGTATGGACAAGCCTTCATACCTCGGCAAGGGCGGCGACAACCCTGCACGCCCCAAGGGCACCGACGCACTGCAAAGCGTCCTTGGAGAGGTGGGGCGGCGGCTCGAGGCGCACAGGGTCCGCCTGGTCGCTCTCAGGGCGGGCGGTGCGAGCTGGGAGCTGAGGTGGACGCAACCGGGTACTCAGCCCGAACATCCGGCCCCTTCACCCGGCGATTCGCCCCCTTCTCCGGCGCTTCCTCCCCGCTGGCTCGAGGTGCTGCAGCAAGACGGCGCTATCCGGCAAAGCGCGCGAGGCCCCGGCACCCTGGCGGTGCTGGTCGTCCCGGTGTGGACGGAAGGGGAGTTGTGGGGCTTCATCGAGGCGGCCAGCGGCAGCGCCCGGCGCTGGCGGGCCGCCGACGAGGCCATAGCGCGCCAGTACGCCGCTTGTGCGGGCTCACTGTTGGAGCAAATACACAAAGGGATCTACCTGGATTCCCTACTGGAAAATGCTACCGCCTTTTACGTCGTGCGGACGGACCTGAGTGGCCGAGTGACCTACGCCAGCCCCTCCTACCGCCGCTCCTTGGGGCCAGGCGTGGAACTGCCAGGCTCGAGCGCGCTCGAGGCCGTGTTGCCGGAGGACCGCGCTTGCTGCGTCGGGGCGGTGCAGCAAGCGCTCGCCGAGCCGGGAAGGGCGGTCTGGGCGGAATTGCGCAAGATCGGCCCAAGCGGGCGGCCCCAGCCGACGGCATGGGAGTTTATCGCCGTTCGTGGCCTCGACGGCGAGGTGCGCGAGTTGCAGTGCGTAGGCTACGACCTCTCCCGCCAGCGGCGCTGGGATTTGTTTCGCCAGGAGATGCTGGGGCTTTACCGGCTGCTCATCGGCAAAGGGCTCGGCGAAGCCACCTACTCCCAAATCCTCCGTGCGGCGCTGCGGGCTATCCCCGCGGCCCAGGCCGGCAGCGTCACGCGCCTGATGCCCGACGGGAGCTTTGGCTTCGTGGCCGCCGAAGGCTACGACCTGAAAGCGCTCCAGAAGGTGCGGCTACACCCGTCTGAGCCCCTCTCTCTCAGCCAGCACACCAAGGCTCAGGTGTTCACCCAGGAGGACCTGGCCCGCTTCAACGCCCGGCTCGACCCCCAGCGACGCTCCATCCTCGAGCGCCACGGGCGCACCCGCGAAATCCAAGCGCTGCTGTCGGCGCCGGTGTGGGTGGACGAGAAGCTACAGGCTTACTTGTACCTCGACAACTTCGAGCGGCCCGACGCCTTCGACGAGCTGGACCTCGAGATGGCCCACAACTTCGGCACTCAGATCGGGCTCTTGCTGCAGAAGCTCGAGCTCGAGGCCCGGGTAACCCACCTGGCCTACCGCGACCCCCTGACCGGCCTGCTCAACCGCACCAGCTTCGGCCACAAGCTGGCCGAGGCCCTGGAGGCGCTGCGCCACGGGCGCGGGCGCAGCCTCGCGCTGCTGTACCTCGACCTCGACGGCTTCAAGGAGATCAACGACCTCTTTGGCCACGAGCACGGCGACCTGTTGCTGCGGGAGGTGGCCTCGAGGCTTCAATCGGCAGTCCGGGCGGGCGACCGCGTGGCCCGTCAGGGCGGCGACGAGTTCTTGCTGCTGCTGCACGACCTGGCCGATCCCGCCGACGTGATCCCGGTCGTCGAGCGCATCCTCGAGCTGCTCCGACATCCCCTCACCCTCTCGGGCGTCTCCCACCGGTTATCCGCCTCGGTAGGGATCGCCATGGCCCAGGCCCAGAGCACCCCCCAAGCCCTGCTGCGCGAGGCCGACCTGGCGCTGTACGAGGCCAAGGCGCAGGGCCGCAACCGTTACGCCTTCTTCGAAGCCTCGCTCCAGAAAGCGCTGGAAGAAGACGTGCGCCTGTGCGAAGCGCTGCGCCAGGCGCTCGAAGGGGATGCGGGCGCCGATGAGCCGCTGGCCCTCCATCTCCAGCCCATCGTGAGCCTGCGTGAGGGCAAGCTCCACCACTTCGAGGCCCTGCTGCGCTGGGGCAAAGCCCCTCCCTCGCGCTTCATCCCCCTGGCCGAACGGCGGGGCCTGATCCGCCCTTTGGGGCGGTGGGTGCTGCAGCGAGCCGCGCGGCTGGCGAGCGCGTGGGGCATCCCGATCTCCGTCAACGTCTCCCCCTCGGAGCTCACGGGGGACTTCGCGCGCGAACTGGAGCAGGTGATGCGAGAGGCTGCCGTGGCACCCGGGGGGCTGATCCTCGAGATCACCGAGGCCGCCATCCTGGCCGAGGGGACGCAAGCGGTCCTCGAGCAACTGCGCGCCCTGGGGGTGCCGCTGCACCTCGACGACTTCGGCAGCGGCTACTCCAGCCTCGAGTACCTCGTGCACCTTCCCATCGACACGCTCAAGCTGGGCCAGGGATTTCTCAGGGCCCTGGGCGACCCTCCAGAGCTTTCCAGTCCCGCCGACCGCGTGGTGCGGGCGGTGGTGAGCTTGGGGAAGAGCCTGGAACTCGCGGTGATCGCCGAGGGAATCGAAAGCGAGACCCAGCTCGAGTACCTCAAAGGCCTGGGGGTGCAGATGGGACAGGGGTACTTCCTGGGCCGACCCGCGGGGGAGAGCTCGGCGGCCACCCGGTGGGGCTTGGGCCTATAAACCCACGGGAAGCGCCGGCGGCATGGCCTACGCCCACATAGCCTTGGACGATGGCCTTGGAGATGTACGGGCCCAGGCAGGTCCCCCGTACCCCTCGTTCAAACACCGGGCCAGTTTACGGATATATCCCCTGGGGGTATACTGGGCTGAGCGGCTCTACGGAGCGCACGAGGAAAAGCCATGGAGAAAATATTCCCCGACGACATCCGCAAACAGGTACGGGAGGTGCCGGGCGCCATCCAGCAGCCCGTGGAGGTGGCGGTCTTCACGCCGCTCGAGACCCTTTTGATGCTGGGCACGGGGGGTGTGCGCTGATGGAGCGCCTGCGCTCCTTCCTGGCCTGCCGGGTGCAGGGCTTCTCACTGTGCCGGGTCATGCCCTGGCTCGTGGTGGGCCTGGTGGCCCTCGTGCTGCTCAACAGTTGCGCCCCCAAGCCGGGCTACAAGGACGTGAGCGTGCAGGAGCTTCAGGCCGCCGGCGAGCCCGACCGCATCGTGCTGGACGTGCGCGAGCCCTATGAGTACGCCGAGGGGCACGTGCCGGGGTCCATCCTGCTGCCCCTGGGGCAGGTCGCCGCCCGGGCCGGGCAACTCCCCAAGGACGCCCCGGTGTACGTGATCTGCCGCAGCGGCAACCGCTCAGTGCAGGCCAGCCGGACGCTGGCCGAGCTCGGCTTCAAAGACGTGCGCAACGTACAGGGCGGCATACTGGCCTGGCAGTCGGCGGGCTACCCCCTCGAGCGATGAGCCTGAGCCCCGATGCCCTCCTGCTGGGAGCGCTGGCCCTGAGCTGGCCCAACCTGGCCCTGCTGCTGGGGATCCTGGCCTTCACCGCGCTGGCGGCGCGGCGGGGCCTGGAGGCCCGGAGCGGGTGGGTGCTGCTGGCGGCGCTCCTGGCGGCCCGGCTGGGGTACGCGCTGGGGCACCTGGGGACCTGGCCCGACCTCGCCTCGGCCCTGCTGGGGGTCGTGGACCTCCGCAGCGGGGGCTGGAGTTGGTGGTGGGGGCTGGTCGGGGGCGCGGTGATGGCCGGAGCCCTGCTGCGCCGGGAGGCCGGGCGGCTTTTGGTCCCCGCCGCCGGCGCCCTCGCCCTGGCCGCGCTGCCGCTGGGGCTCCAGCAGGTGCTGCTGCGCCCCGGCCCGGCAAGCGAGAGCCTGGCCTTCGACGCCAAGCCGCTGGCCTACCTCGAGCCCGGCCACTCTCAGCCCATCCCGGCGCGCTTCGGCGACCTGCCCAAGCCCATGCTGCTCAACGTCTGGGCCACCTGGTGCCCGCCCTGCCGCAGCGAGATGCCCCTGCTGGTGGAGTACCAGCAGAAAGGCTACCCCATCGTGCTGCTCAACGCCGGGGAGGACACGGAGGCCGTCCAGGGCTTCCTGAAGGAGGCTGGCCTGTCGGCCCGAGTCTTCCTGGACGGCGCCAACCTACGGGGGAGCTTCCAGGTCAGCGGCCTACCCACCACCTTGCTGATCGGGGCGGACGGGCGGGTCCTGGCGCGCCACCTCGGCCCCGTCAACCGGGCGCAGCTCGAGGAGCTCCTCGAGCGGCTGCGGTAGACTATTCCTGACGCGCCCATAGGATAAACTGTTGCCCAGGGAAATACCCCTGAGGGATACCCAGCCTGCGAGGTGAACCTTGAGTGTCGTTGCGAACCGAAGCCGACCCCAGCGCAAGCCCCGGCCCGCTCCCCCGACCAAGGAGCAAGTGCTCAACCGCCTCAAGCGCCTGGAGGGCCAGGTGCGCGGCCTGCAGAAGATGGTCGAGGAGGAGCGCGACTGCCGCGAGATCCTCACCCTGCTCTCCGGCGTGCGCAGCGCCCTCGAGGCCACCGGCGACATCATCTTCGAGACCTACCTCGAGGAGTGCCAAGCCGACTTGGCCAAGGGCCAGGGGGACACGCGGGCCATCGTGGAGGCCGTGCGCCTGCTGCGCCGCTAACCCGAGCTTCCCACCCCGGCCAGTCGGCGGGAGCTTCAGCGGGCCCCCGTGGAGACCTGGCCCGATGCGCTGTCCGGCACACGGACGTGGCGCAGCGCCCCCAGCAGCGAGGCCGTGAGTTCGCGCACCGTGAGGCCCAACGTGGGCTCGGGGTGGCCGATCCAGTGCACGCCGAGGGCAAAGCCTGGATCCTCGATGAACAGCCCCTTGAGGGCACCGGTGCTCACCTCGGGCTCGATGAAGGAACGACAGACGATGCCCACCCCGAGCCCGTCCAGCGCCGCCGCCTTGACCCCCAACAGGCTCCCGCACTCAACGAAGCGCTCGGGCACGATGCCATGGCCCTCGAGGAACTGCTCCAGCCGCAGGCGCAGCCTCGAGTTGCGCTGGGGCACCAGGACCCGCGCCCCCTCCAACTGCCCCAGCGCGATACCCCCCAGGCCCGCCCAGGGGTGGCTGGGCGCGACTGCCAGCATGGCCTCGTCGGTGGTGACGCGCCGGGCCTCGAGCGGCTCCGGCAGGGCCTCGCTGCCGCCGAGCACCAAGGCCCCGTCGAGGTCGCGCTGGTAGACCTGCTCGATGAGCTCGAGGGTGGTGCCGTGCACGAGGTGCAGATCGAAGCGGGTTCTGCCACCCTCGGCCTCGGCCCAGCGCAGCAGCGCCGCCTGAAAGCGCGGGATCAGGCTCCAGGATAGGCCCACGGTGAAGGCAGGGGTGCGGCGGGTGCGCTGCTCCTCGATGAAGCGAGTAGCCTGTGCCAAGCTGCGGCTCACCGCGCACGCGTAGGGCAGGAGGGCCCGGCCAGCCTCGGTCAGGACGATCCCCTTGGCGGTGCGCTCGTAGAGCGGTTGCCGGAAGATGTCCTCGAGGGCTTTGAGCGTCTTGCTGATGGCGGGCTGGCTGAGGTGCAGCACCTCGGCTGCGCGGCTGAGGCTGCGCAGCTCGGCCACCACGCAGAACACCATCAGGTAGCGGGGGTTTAAGCGCATGGCAGGTGTTGTGGCAACGATTATACCTGAGGGGTTATCAGAGGTATAACCCTTAGCTACTTGCCATGACCCTGGGTAATGCCTAACCTCTAGTCAGCCGGAGGAAAGCCCGATGATTGCCAGGGAAGAAGCGAAGATGAGCATTACGGTGAAAAGCCGCCTCCACCACCGCATCCTGATCATTGGCGGAGGAACGGCGGGCCTGACGGTCGCTGCCCAGTTGCACCGGAGAGGTGAACCGGATGTGGCCGTCCTCGAGCCCTCACCCAACCACTACTACCAACCCGCCTGGACGCTGGTGGGGGCAGGGGTCTACTCTGCGGCCGCCACGGCACGACCCCAAGAACCCCTCATACCCACAGGCGTGAAATGGATTCAAGACTACGCCGAAGCCATCGATCCCGAAAGCCAGAGCGTGGCCACCCGCAACGGCCTGGAGATCGGCTACGACTTTCTGGTGGTAGCAGCGGGCATCCAGCTCGACTGGCACAAAATCGAAGGACTGGAAGAAACCCTGGGGAAAAACGGCGTCAGCAGCAACTACCGCTTCGATCTAGCCCCCAAGACCTGGGAGTTTCTACGAGGCTTTAAAGGCGGTGTAGCCCTTTTCACCGCTCCCAGCACACCCATCAAGTGCGGTGGGGCTCCGCAGAAGATCATGTACCTCGCCGCCGACTACGCCCGTCGGCGGGGAATCGCCAAGGAAACCCAGGTGATCTTCGGCTCCGCCGGGACCACCATCTTCGGGGTTCCCGAGGTCAAGGCGGTGCTGGATAAGGTGGTCCAGCGGTATAACATAACAACCCGGTTTCACCATGAGCTCGTAGCCGTAGACCCACGGCGGAAGGAGGCCACCTTTGAATTCACGCCCAACCACCCCCTGGTCAAATCCAACCCCAGCGCCTCGAGACCTAGGGTTGTCATCCCCTTCGACTTCCTGCACGTCGTGCCACCCCAAAGCGCCCCCGACTTCATCAAGCAAAGCCCCTTGGCCGATCCTTCGACGCCTCTGGGCTGGGTGCAGGTGGACAAGCACACCCTTCAGCATACCCGCTATGCCAACGTCTTTAGCCTGGGCGACGCGAGCAGCGCCCCCACCTCCAAAACCGGGGCGGCCATCCGCAAGCAGGCTCCAGTACTGGTGGAGAACCTTTTACAGGTGATGCGGGGCCAAGATCCCCAAGCCCGGTACGATGGCTACACCTCCTGCCCCCTGGTCACGGCTTATGGAAAGATGTTCCTCGCGGAGTTTCTCTACGATAACGTCTGGCATCCCACCCTTCCCGTTATCAACACCCAAAAAGAGCGCTACGACATGTGGTTGTTAAAGAAGCATGGGCTTCCCCTCATGTACTGGAACCTCATGCTCAAGGGTCGGGTTTAATACCCCCTGGGGGTACTTGACATATACCCCCCAGGGATATATCCTTGCGCTTAGGAGGTTTGCAGATGCTGTTCCGACAGATCTATGAGGAGGGGTTAGCCCAGGCCAGCTACCTCATCGGCTGCCAGGCTTCGGGCGAGGCGGTGGTGGTGGACCCCCGCCGCGACATCGACGTCTACTTAGCCGAGGCCGAGCGTAACAAGCTGCGCATCGTGGCCGTCACCGAGACCCACATCCACGCCGACTACCTCTCCGGCGCCCGCGAGTTGGCCAAAGTTACGGGCGCCAAGCTCTACCTCTCCGACGAGGGCGATGAGAACTGGAAGTATAGGGGCCTCGAGGGCTTCGACTACCAGCTCCTCAAGGACGGCGACGAGTTCAGGGTGGGCAACGTCCGGATCAAGGCTCTGCACACCCCCGGTCACACCCCCGAGCACCTCTCCTTCCTGGTGGCCGACGGAGCGGTGACCGAGGAGCCCCTCCTCTTCCTCACCGGCGATTTCGTCTTCGTAGGCGACGTAGGTCGGCCCGACCTGCTCGAAGAGGCCGCCGGCCTCCTGGGCACCGCCGAGCCGGGGGCCAGGCGCATGTTTAAGAGCCTCAAGGAGAAGTTCCTCACCCTCCCCGACCACGTGCAGGTGTGGCCCGGCCACGGCGCCGGCAGCGCCTGCGGCAAGGCCCTGGGGGCAGTGCCCTCCAGCACCGTCGGTTACGAGCGCCGCTTCGCCTGGTGGGCCGACTATCTGGCCAAGGATGACGAAGAGGCTTTCGTGAGGGCCCTGCTCTCCGGCCAGCCCGAGGCTCCCAGCTACTTCAAGGAGATGAAGCGCCTCAACCGCGACGGCATGCCCATCCTGGGCGGCATCCCCCACCCAGGCCGCCTCACCAAGGCCCAGTTTGACCGTTATTTGCGGGAGGGGGCCATCCTGGTGGACACCCGTGACAAGTTCGCCTTCGCCGGGGGGCACCTCAAGGGGAGCATCAACCTCCCCGCGGGCAAGGGCTTCTCCACCTGGGCCGGCTGGCTTTTGCCCTACGACCGCCCCCTGGTGCTGTTGGCCTCGCCCCAGCAACTCGAAGAGCTCACCCGCCAGCTCATCCGCATCGGTCTGGACGACGTGCGGGGCTACGTCCCCGGCCTCGAGGGCTACGCCGAGGGCGAACTGGAGACCGTCCCCCAGCTCACCGCCGCCGAGCTCAAGGCGAAGTGGGAGCGGGGCGAGGTGGTCGTCCTGGACGTGCGCGGGGCTGACGAGTACGCCCAGGGCCACATCCCCGGTGCCCTCAACCTCCACGCGGGCCGGGTAATGAAGAACCTGGGGCGCATCCCTAAGGACAAGCCCGTGGTGCTGCACTGCCTGGGGGGCGATCGCTCTTCCACCGCCGTCAGCGCCCTGCTCTCCGCCGGCTTCACCAACGTCATCAACCTCACCGGGGGGATCCGGGCCTGGCAGGAGCAGGGCTTCCCCACCGAGAAGGGCGCGGCGCGCGAAGCGGTGAAGGCCTGAGTGAAGCTTTGCCTGCCCCCGAGCCCGCAGGCTCGGGGGATCTCCCAAAGCGAACACACCATGACCCGAAACCTCGATCCCAAGACGGCTTACCGCACCCTCGAGCGCTACCAGGTGGTGGACGTGCGCGAGCCGGAGGAGTGGGCCGAGGGGGTGCTGCCGGGCGCCGTGCGGCTCCCTTTGAGCACCCTCGAGGCCAGGGCTGCGCTCGAGCTCGAGCGCGAACGTCCGGTGCTGCTGTACTGCCGCAGCGGCAACCGCTCCCAAGAAGCCCTGAAGACCCTCCTGGCGCTGGGCTACCGCAAAGTCTGGCACCTCGAGGGCGGCATCAAAGCCTGGCGCGAGACGGGGATCCCCTGCGCCAGCCCGACCTAGAGATCCAACGACGAAGGAGAAGCATGTTGACCGTGCCCTACAAGGACATCACCCCCCAACAAGCGCACAAGCTGCTCGAGGAAAAGGTCCTCTTCGTGGACGTGCGCGAGGCCGAGGAATTCGCCAACTCCCGCATCCCCGGCGCCAAGCTGGTGCCGCTGTCGGAGTTCACCGGGCGGGCCGCCGAACTGCCCAAGGACGAGCCGGTGGTGCTCTACTGCCGCAGCGGGGGCCGCTCGGCGCAGGCGGCAGCCTGGCTAGCGGCCAAGGGCTACGCCCGGGTGCTCAACCTCGACGGGGGCATCCTGGCCTGGTACCGCGCCGGGCTGCCCTTGGACACCGTCCCGGTGGAGGTGACCTACCGCGAAACCGCCTTCACCGAACTCACCCCGCACGAGGCCAAGGCCTGGGTGGACGCAGGAGCCTATGTCGTCGACGTGCGCGAGCCCTACGAGTACGCCATGGGGCACCTGCCGGGCGCGGTCAATGTCCCGCTGGGGCGCTTCGTGGCCCAGGCGGGGCAGTTGCCCAAAGACCGCAAGATCTTGCTGGCCTGCGCCTCGGGCAACCGCTCCTCCCAGGCTGCGGCCTACCTGGTGGGCCAGGGCTTCGACAAGGAGCTCGTGGGCAACCTCGAGGGCGGCACCTACGGCTGGATGGGCGCGGGCTTCGAGGTGGAGCGTTGATCGGCTGGCTCAAGAAGCTGCTGGGGGGCCCCGCCGTGGGCCGCCTCTCCCCCGCCGAGGCCCGACAAAAGCTCGAGGCCGGCGCCCTTCTCCTCGACGTGCGCACGCCGCTGGAGCGCAAGGAGGCCAAGATCCCCGGCTCGCAGGCCCTGCCGCTGGAGCGGCTGGCCGCCGAGTGGGAGAAGCTGCCCAGGGAGAAGGAGATCATCTGCCAGTGCCGCAGCGGCAGCCGCAGCGCCTCGGCAGCGCGCTTCCTGGCGGCTAAGGGCTTCAAAGCCTACAACCTGGCGGGGGGCCTCGAGGCCTGGAGGCGGGCGGGACTGCCGGTGAAGTGAGTGAGCATGTACCACGACGTCTTCCCCAATGAACTCTCGCTGTGGACGCGCCGCGGGGCAATCCTTCTGGACGTGCGCGAGCCGGAGGAGTGGGCCCAGGGGCACATCCCCGGCTCGCTCAACGTCCCACTGGGGGAGTTGCTGGAGCACCTCGGCGAACTCCGCGACCCTATCGTGACGGTCTGCGCCTCCGGCAGCCGCGCTGCGCTCGCCGCCGAGGTGCTGGGCTACGAGGGCTTCGCGGAAGTGGGCCGGCTGCTGGGGGGCATCCAGGGCTACGTCCGGCATGGCCACCCCCTGGCAAGGCGCGAGAGGCCCACGGAGGCCGCATGCTCCTAGCCTGGACCGGCGCGGTGCTGATCGGGATCGCCCTGGGCATGCTGGGCTCGGGGGGCTCCATCCTCACCGTGCCCATCCTGGTCTACTTGGTGGGCGAGCCCGACAAGCTGGCCATCGCGGAGTCGCTGGCCGTGGTGGGTCTCATCGCCCTGGTAGGGGCCGTCCCCTACGGCCTGCGGCGCCAGATCGACTGGGCCAGCGTGGTCTGGTTCGGCCTGCCGGGGATGGCCGGGACCTACCTGGGGGCTTACTTATCCCAGTGGTTGCCCGGTGTGTGGCAGCTCGGCCTGTTCGCGCTGGTGATGCTGCTGGCCGCCTACTTCATGTTCCGCCCGCAGAAGCTCACGGGGCAGCCCCAGCCCCGCAAGCGCTCGCCCTTCAAGATCGGGCTCGAGGGCCTGGGCGTGGGCATCCTCACCGGGCTGGTCGGGGTGGGTGGGGGCTTCCTGATCGTGCCGGCGCTGGTGCTCCTGGGGGGCCTGCCCATGCACCTGGCGGTGGGCACCAGCCTGCTGGTCATCGCGCTGAAGTCGGGGGCGGGCTTCTACAAGTACCTGCACCTGCTGCCCGAACAGGGCTACAGCGTCCACTGGGACGTCGTGCTCCTCTTCGCGGCCTTGGGGGTCGCGGGGAGCTTCCTGGGCGGGCGCATCGCCGCGGGCATCCCCCAGCTCGGCCTGCGGCGCGGCTTCGCGGGCTTTCTGGTGCTGATGGGGGCCTTCATCCTATGGCAGAACCTGCCCAGGTTCTGGCACGGTTGAGGCGTTCGCCCCACAGCCCCATAGCAGCGCCCACGCACCCCCCCCCACGGCGAAACCGCTGTGGGGGGTCAAACACGGGCCGTAGGCGGGGTCAGTTCGTGTACCCCGCCAGCGCTAGATCGTCCTCGAGGGCCTGCACCTCGACCGGGCCAGCGTAGACGTTGACGACCCGGCCCTGCGTGTCGAGGACGAAGGTCCAGGGCTGCCCCAGCACCTTGAAGCGGCTGGCCACCGCGGCGGGCGTGTCGCCGCCCGGCGCGGCCAGCAGGGGCAGGAAGGCCGGGTAGGCCTTCATGTAGGCCAGCACCACCTGGGCGCTGTCCCGGGGCTCGCGGCTGATGACCACGAAGGGCACCTTGTACTCCTGCGCCAGCCGGTGCAGCTTGGGGAACTCGGCCTTGCACACCAAGCACCAACTGGCCCAGAAGACCAAGACCGCAGGCTTCCCCTTGAAGCTGGCGAGGGTATAGACCTTCCCCCCGGCGTCGGCGAGGCGGAAGTCCGGGGCCACCTCGCCGGGCCGCACAGCCAGGGCCAGAGCCAGGGCAAGCGACACGAACACCGCGACCATGCGCTTCATTTCGGCCTCCCGCCGACAGCCTGCACGCCGCATCCCTCGGCGGCAGGGGGCAGCACCCGCACCAAGTCGGCCAGGCGCACGACTCCCCCGCGCAGGACCCGCGCGTACACCCCCCGGCCCTGGTACAGCAGCCGGGGCAGGCGGGGGTCCAGCTGGGTGAGCGCGGCGCAGACCGGGCAGATCGCGACGAGTTCCAAGAGCGCCTCGCCTGCCTCGAGCCGCCGCCCCAGCCAGGCGTGGGGGTCGAGGTCGAGCAGCAGGTTCTCCCCCAGCGCGCCGTAGGGCAGCTCAATGCCGGCCTCCAGGGCCCGGTGGTAGCTCCCAATCCCCGCCACCAGCACGGCCCGCCTCGGGTCGCCGCCGGCGTGCCGGTCGCCCACAGCGCCGTAGCCGGCGACCAGCTGCAACTCCCCCACCCCGGCCTTGGGCAGCCCCGGCCGGTCGCCCACGTGCAGCGAAAGGACCCGTCCCATGCTACTTCAGCCCCAGCTTAGCCCGCTGGGTGTAGACCTGCTGGGGGGTGAGGGGCTGGCGCAGGGCCCGGATCTCCTCGGCGGTGTAGGGCTTGAAGTCCTTGAGCAGCGCGGCGTTGCCCCAGCTCGAGGCCACGTAGTTGAGCACCGCCGCCACCTGCGCGTCGCTGAGCGAGGCGAAGGCGGGCATGGGGGCGTTGTAGGCGACGCCCTCGACCACGATGGAGCCCTGCAGGCCGCCCAGCACCACCAGCGGCAGGTAGGCCCGCCCGCCCGGGGCCGTCAGGATGGCGGGGACGTGCTTTGCCAAGGGCGGGAAGGCCCCCGGAACTCCGGCCCCGTTGGCCTGGTGGCAGCCCTGACACATCGCGTACACCTTAGCCCCCTCGTCGGCGGGAGCCGGGGCGGCCTGGGCGGCCTCCTTGCCGAAGTGGGTCGCCAGGTACGCCACGACCACCTTGCGCTCGGCGTCGTTGAGCTGGGCCCCGTTGCCGATCATGCTCCCCACCACCGCGTCCCACTCGGCGGCGCTGAGGCGGTTGCCGGTGATGACCTCCAGGCCATGACAGACGCTGCAGCGCTGCTCCACCAACGCCTTGCCCTCGCCCTCGGGCAGCCCCTGGGCCAACACCCCCCAGGCCAGGATGAGGGCCACCAGCCACTTCACGCGTGAAAAAGTCATGGCCGAGCCTCAGCCCACCTTGATCTTGACCTTGTCCACCGCGTTCCACTCGTAGCCGTTGGGGTTCCACAGGATCGCCCCGTCGATGGGCTGGCTGCGCCCCAGGGCGTCGGTGGCGCGAGCCCAGACCTCGGTGTCGCCCGTCGCCACCACCACCCGGATGCGCCAGGGGTACCAGCCGTAGGGCGAGGAGGGCTTCTCGAGGCTGGCCGACTGCCAGCTGCGGCCCTGGTTGGTGGAGACCTCGACCCCCGTGATCGGCGCCGAGCCGTCGTTCCAGGCCACGCCCCGCACCTCGATGATGCCGCTGACGCTCTGGCCCTCGGCGGGGCTGAGGATGACGGCCTTGACGTTCTGCCGCCAGTTGGGACGGCTGTTGTCGAGGGTGAAGGTGAAGGTGCTGCCCACCGGGATGGGGGCTAAGGGGACCCGGTAGCGCGGGATCATGGTGTTGTTGGTCGAGGCGGCGGCCTCGAGGCGCAGCCGGTTGACCCACTTGATGTTGTTGATGCCGTAGTAGCCCGGCAGAATCAGCCGCAACGGCCCCCCGTGCACGGTGGGCAGCGGCTCGCCGTTCATCTCGTAGGCCAGCAGGGCGCTCGGCAGCACGTCGCGGAGGGGAACGCTGCGCTCGATGTCGGGGGCCTGGGGGTTGGCGGGCTGGTCAGCCCCCTCGGCGGTAAGGAAGAGGGCCTCAGGCTTGACCCCAGCGCCCTCCAGCACCGCCGAAAGCTTCACCCCCTTCCAGCGCACGTTGGCCAGCGCACCCCGCTCCCACTGGGCCCCGCTGGCGCGGGCGTACTTGGAGAAGAAGCTGCGGCCATTGCCCGAGCACTGCAACACCATCTCGAGCTCGGTAGCAGGTAGCCTCTTGAGCTCGGAGAGGCGCAGGGTGAGGGGTTTATCCACCAGGCCCACCACCTCCACCGTCCACTCCTCGACCCTGGGGAGCTCGGTGGTGAGCTGCATGCCCGGGGGCACCCCCAGGTTGTTGCGGATGTACATGATGTTCTTGGGCGTGTAGCGGTGCTCGCGCAACAAGGCCACGGGGGTCTCGAGCTCCACCGGGTTGGTGTTGCGAACGATCAGGCCCGGGTCCTTGCCCGCCACCAGGACGTCGGCGGTGGGGGTCTGCTGGGCGGCGGCGAGGCCCGCCAGGCCGGGGACCGTACTCAGGCTCGCGGCGGCCAATCCAGTCTTCTTGAGGAACTCCCTGCGGTTGATCCGGGCCAGTAGGTCATGCTTGTCGTCCTGCATGTCCACACCTCCTGCGCTGGCGCTGCCCGTACCGGCGTGTATACCGATATCGGGTATGTTTGGGTTCTCGAGTCTACATCGTAGGGGTCTCGAGGGAAAAAGGCAAGGGCACCACGAAGTGAGGTTTTTCACGGGTCCAGTCCGGGATATTTCCAAGAGCTATAACGCTTATGCAACGGAATGATAACGCCGGGTGCGCGGGGTTTTTTCCGCTCGAGGCGCCCCTGTCGCGTTGACGGTCATACCCCCTGATGGTATAACCGGGGTGCCTGAAAAGCCGAAGGCCCTGCTATGCATCGACGCAATCTGCTGTTTCTGGTCGTGCTTTTCTGGCTGCTCCCCTGGGGAGTAGCCGAGGGGGTCGACTACGCCCGCTGGTACCCCTACGACCAAGCCAGCCGACACGCCCGCCAGTCTGGCCGGGTGATGCTGGTCTACTTTTGGAGCCACGGCTGCGTGTACTGCGAGCAGATGAATACCTTCGTGCTCTCCGACGAAGGGGTCGCGCGGGCCCTCGAGCGGCACTTCGTGGTGGCCAGCGTGGACATCCACAGCCCGGAGGGGCGCGCCCTGAGCCGCGAGCTGCGGGCTGTCGGGACCCCTACGTTCGTCTTCCTCGCCCCGCGGCAGGGCGCGGGGCCTTCAGCATGGCAGGAGTTAGGCCGACTCTACGGGAGCCGGCCCAGGGCGCAATTTCTGGGAGAACTTCAGCACATCTGCCAGAGGGCAGGGGCTGAGGGCGGAGGTGAACGCTGTGGATAGACGGTCGTTTTTAAAGACAAGCGCGGGCGCCGTGGCCGGGGCCGTGCTGAGTTCCAGCCTGGCCGCGGCCCTGGCGCAGGGGGGGCTGGAGGGGGAGGACGTCGCCAAGCTCGACGCCGCGCTACAGAAGGCGCTGGGCAAGGGCTACAAAGACCTCGAGCCCTCCAAGGACGTCAAGCTGGTCGCGCCCACCATCGCCGAGTCTGGGGCCAACGTACCCGTGGAGATCGAGGCCGCCCTGCCGGCGGAGGAGGTCAAGGCCATCCACTGTTTCTGCGACAAGAACCCCACGCCGCTGCTGTTCAGCGTGTTCCTCAGTGGGGTCGCGCCCTACTACGCGACCCGCATCCGCATCGCCGAGACCGCCCCGGTGCGGGCCGTCGTCGAGACCAAGGACGGCAAGCTGCTGCTGGCCTCGCAGTCGGTGCGGGTCACGGTGGGGGGCTGCGGCTGATGGCCGCCGAGTGAGGAGGAAAAGATGCCCGTACAGATCCTGATCCGCTTCAACCCGGCCAAGCCCAAAGCCGGCGACGACGTGCGCGTCCAGATCGTCGCCCAGCACCCCATGGAGCCCGGCACCCGCAAGGACGCCAACGGCAAGACCATCCCTGCCAACTACATCACCGAACTCAACGTGATCTTCGACGGGCAGACCGTCGCCCAGATCAGACCGACCGGGGGCACCAGCGCCAACCCCCTGTTCGCCCTGAAGATGAAGGCGGTCAAGGCCGGACAGCTCAAAGTGACCTACAAAGACCTCGCTGGCGACTCCGGCGAGAAGACCGCCGACCTCGCACTGGCCTGAGGAGCCGCCATGAGCCGCTTATGGCGTTTCGTCGCGGCGGGGCTGGCCCTGCTGGCCCTGGGGGTGGGGGTCTTCGCGCAGGACCAGCCGGAGCCCTCCCCGGCCGAGGAGGCCAAGAAGCAGCGGCAGCAGTTGCTCGAGCAGGGTGGCGGTATCCTGCCCAGCGACCTCTACGTCGCGCAGGGCGAGGAGCTGTTCAAGGCCGTGCGCGGGCCCAAGGGGGTGAGCCTCGAGGGCTGCGACTTTGGCCGCGGCGCGGGTCAGGTGGAGGGGGTGGTCGCGCAGTTGCCGCGCTACTTCCCCGACACCGGCCGGGTCGAGGACCTCGACTCGCGCATCCGCAGCTGCATGATCGGCCTGCAGGGCTTCAAGCCGGAAGAGGTCAAGCGCAGTGAGGTGATCGCCATCGCCTTCTACCTCGCCTCCCTCTCCCACGAGGCCACGGTCGACGTGCGGCTCGCCACGCCCCAGGAGAAGCGGATGTACGCGCTGGGCGAGGAGTTGTTCTGGGTGCGGGCGGGCCCGCGAGACATGGGATGCGCGACCTGCCACGTCACCTACAGGGGCAAGCGCTCCGGGGTGCTGCCGCTTTCGGACGTGGTAGGGGAAAAGGTCGCGGCCCACTGGCCGGCCTACCGCTACTCCAACGACTCCGCCCTCACCATGGAGGACCGCATCCGCACCTGCTACTCGAACCTGGGCATGCCCGCCCCCGACTACTACTCCGACGCGGTCATCGCCCTGGGCCTGTGGCTGGCGGTGCAGTCCAACGGCGCCAAGATGGACCTGCCGGGTTTCATCCGCTAGGGGAGGTGCGCGGTGCGACGGATTCACCTTCTGGCAACGCTGGCCCTGCTCCTGGGCGTGGCCGGGGGCCAGCCCGGCCGGACTGGGCTCAGCGAGGATCTCGCCAAGCTCGTCCGGGGCTCGGGCAGCAGCTACGGCGAGGCGATCCTCAAGCAGACCCCCGACCAGGCCCTGTGCACGGCCCACAAGAACCGGCTCCCTGCCGACGTGGTGGGGCAATTCATCCAGGAGCAGCGTTCGGCCATCAAGTACCCCAAGGACGGCAGGCTGATGGGCGACTGGAAGCAGGGCGAGGCCGTCTTCAACACCCTGGCCCGCGGCAACTGCTTCTCCTGCCACTTCGGCTCGCCGCTCAACGTCAGCGGGAACGTGGGGCCCAGCCTCGAGAAGTACGGCCAGCGGGGCACCTCCGAGGCCGTGCAGCGCTACACCTACGAGGTGATCTACAACCCCTGGGCCTACTTCCCCTGCACCGTGATGTACCGCTTCGGGCACAACGGCCTGCTGACGCCCGAGGAGGTCGCCCACGTGGTGGCCTACCTGCTCGACCCAGCCTCCGACTTCAACACCAAGCCCGCGCTGCGGAGGTAAGCCCCGCGGCACCCGGGCGGAGCAGGAGAGGACTTGACCCGCAGAGAAGCCTTAAAACTCTTGCTGGCAGCGGGGATCACCACCCCGCGGGCCTTCGCCCAAGCCATGGAGCGCCCCGAGGTGCTCTACGACCTGCCCCCCTTCGGGGACATCACCCTGCTCTACAGCACCGATCTGCACGCCCAGCTCCGGCCCCACTACTTCATGGAGCCGCCCAACCTGCTGGCGCCCCGGGCGCTGGAGGGCCGACCGGGCTACCTCACCGGGGAAGCCGCACTGCGTTACTACGGCCTCCAGCGGGGTAGCCTCGAGGCGCACCTGTGCACCTACGTGGACTTCGTGGCCCTGGCCGAGCGCTTCGGCCCGCTGGGTGGCGCGGCCTACGTGGGGGCGCTGATCAAGCGACAGCGGGCACAGGCCGGGGTCGAGCGCACCCTGGTGTTGGACGGGGGCGACACTTGGACCAACTCGGGCCTATCGCTGCTGACGCGGGGCCAGGCGATGGTGGAATGGATGAACCGGGTGGGCTTCGACCACATGGTCTTCCACTGGGAGTACACCCTGGGCCGCGAACGCGTGGAGGAGCTCGTGGGAGCGCTCGAGGCTCGGGTCGTGAGCTTCAACATCGTCGACGACCTCTTCGGCGACCCCATCTACCCCCCCTACGCCATCCACACCATCGGGGGCTACGCCCTGGGGGTCATCGGCTTCAGCTTCCCCTACGTGAAGGTCTCGCACCCCGAGGAGTTCTCCCAGGGGCTCTCCTTCGGCGTCCGCGAGCACGAGCTGCAGCGCTACGTGGACGAGCTGCGGGGGATGGGCGTGGACGCGGTGGTGCTGCTCTCGCACGGCGGGGTACCGCTCGACACCGCGCTGGCGGCGCGGATCAGGGGCCTCGACCTCATCCTCAGCGGCCACACCCACGACTTCACCCCCCGCCCCGTGCGCGTCGGGAGCACCTGGCTGGCCGCGGGGGGGTCGGCGGGGAAGGCCGTGCTGCGCCTGGACCTCAAGATGAGGAAGGGCGGGATCGCCGACCTGCGGCTCAGGACCCTGCCGGTCGCGACGAGCGTCCTCGAGCCCGACGGCGAGCTCGAGCACTTCCTCCAGGAGGCCTACGCACTGCACAGCGGCTACCTGGGGCAGGTGCTGGGCACGGCGCAGAGCCTCATCTACAAGCGTGACTCACTGTACTCCACCTTCGACGAGCTGGCGGGGAGGGCCATCCGCGCGGCCTACCCCGAGGTGGAGGTGGCCTTCAGCCCCGGCACCCGCTGGGGCACGACGATCCTGCCCGGTCAGCCCATCACCATGGAGGCCCTGCTGGCCTTCACCAGCTTCACCTACCCCGAGGTGTACGTCTTCAAGCTCAAGGGCGAGCGGTTGCACGCGGTGCTGGAGGACGTGGCGGCCAACGCCTTCAACCCCGACCCCTTCTACCAGCAGGGCGGGGACATGAGCCGGGTGTACGGGATCTCCTACGAGCTGGCCGTCAACGCGCCCACCGGGCAGCGCGTCCGCAGCCTCGAGGTCGGCGGCCAGCCGCTCGAGCCCAGCCGGGAGTACGTGGTGGCCGCCTACGGCGGGCGCCTACAGCGCAGCGGCACCCCCCTGGAGCGCTACACCCCGCGCCCGGTCTACGACGTCATCGCCGAGTACATCCGTCAGGTCAAGACCGTGCAGATCCCCCCCCGGCCCGCCCTACGGGTGCTGGACCAGAGCTATGTGGTCCCGGCTTGGGGGGGCTGAGCAAGATCAGAGTCAGGAGGTCGATCCGTGGAGATACGAAGGCACTTGTGGTGGATAGCCGTGCTGTGGGCAGGATTCACCCTCTCGCAGGAGGGGCCCTTCCTGCAACGGCTCAACGAGGCGATCCAAGACGGCGGCAGCGCCTACGCCCGCGACCTGCAGCAGGACGCCGACCAGGCCCTGTGCTCGCGCTACCGCGACAGACTGCCGCCCGAGGCGGTCGAGCCTTTCCTCCAGCGCCAGCGCTCGCTCATCCGCTACCCAGCCGGGGGTCGGCTCCTGGGCGACTGGAAGCAGGGCGAGGCGCTATTCACCAACCCCCGTAAGGGCAACTGCTACGCCTGCCACACCGGCGACCCCAAGGAGAAGGGGGCCGGACGGATGGGGCCGGGCCTCGTCGCCTACGGGCAGCGGGGCACCTCCGAGGCGGTGGTGCGGTTCACCTACGAGAAGGTCTACAATGCCTGGGCCTTCCAGCCCTGCTCCTTGATGTATCGCGCGGGGGTCCACGGCATTCTAAGCCCCGAGGAGACGGCGCACATCGTGGCCTTTTTGCTCGATCCGGCCTCGCCGGTGAACGCCAACGCCAGGAGGTGAGAGGGTGTTGACCAAGCGCAAACTGCACGCCCTTTTCTGGGTGGCCCTGCTGATCCTGGGCCTGGGCGTCGCCCTGACCCAGGGCGACGAGGAGATCGACCCCTACAAGGAGGCCGAGCGGCAGCGCGAGCTGTTCCGGCAGACCTCGGGCGGGATCCTGCCGGGTGAACTCTACGCGGCTGAGGGCGAGGAACTCTTCACCCGGAAGCGCGGTCCCAAGAACGCCTCCCTCGAGGCCTGTGACTTTGGCCTGGGGCCGGGGAAGCTCGAGGGGGCTTACACCCGCATGCCACGTTACTTCGCCGACACCCGCAAGGTCGAAGACCTCGAAAGCCGCGTGGTGAGCTGCATGGTGCGCCTGCAGGGCTTCAAGCCCGAGGAGGTCGGGCGCGACGAGGTCAAGGCCCTGGTGGCCTACGTGGCCTCCAAGTCGAGCGAGATGCCGCTGCAGGTCGTGCCCAAGCACCCCAACGAGATCACGCTGTACAACCTGGGCAAAGAGCTGTGGTACCGCCGGGCCGGCAGCCGCGACATGAACTGCTCGATCTGCCACGACACCTACGCGGGGGGCCGGGTGCGGCTGTCGCCGGTGCGCAGCCCGCGCCAGGGGCTGTCTAACGAGTGGCCCGCCTACCGCTTCGAGGCCGACAAGCTCTACACCCTCGAAGACCGCATCGCCTTCTGCTACGAGTCGGTGGGGGTGCACCCGCCTGACTTCTACTCCGAGCCCATGATCGCGCTGTCGGTCTACATGCTCACCGAGGCCACCAAGGGCAAGCACAAGTTCACCGAGCTGCCCGGGTTCACGCGCTAGGAGGCAAGCATGCACCGGTGGATGATACTGGCGATGGTCCTCAGCGGCCTTTCGTGGGCCCAGGAGGCCAGCCCGCAGGCGCTGCGGGAGCTGGGCGAGTTCATCAAGCGGGTCAACCCGGCCAGCTACCTGCTCTACGCCGCCGAGGCCAAGGACTATGTGGAGGTGTTTGAGCCCTTCATCCTGGACGTGCGCACCGACGAGGAGCGCGCCAGGGGCTTCATCCCGGGGTCGGTGCAGATCCACATCAGCCAGCTCCCCGATCGCCTGAGCGAGCTGCCCGCCGACAAGGACAAGCCCGTTTTGGTCTACTGCGGCACCGGCCACGTCAGCGCGGTGGCTGCCGCCTACCTGCGCGCGCTGGGCTACCGCGAGGTCAAGAACCTCAACGGCGGGTTCCGCACCTGGCTCGAGCTGGGTCTGCCCGTGCAAAAACCTTGAGGAGGACGCTATGAAGATCAAGTTGCTGGTCATCACCGCTTTGCTGGGGGCCCTCCCGGCGCTAGCACAGTCGGTGGAGGTCAAGCTCAGCGGGGTGAGCCTGGCCGAAGCCCAGGCCAAGGCCGAGGCCGCGCTGCGGGCCCAGGGGCTCAGCGTCCTGCGCGTGCTCAACCTGGGCGGCCAGGTCAAGAACTTCCGCGCCGACTTCCCCGACTACCTGCTGCTCATCGTCGCGCCGGAGGAGGGCAGCCTCAAGGCGGTGGCCCGCAACCCCATGGCCGCGATCGTGCTGCCCCCCACCGTCTACGTCCACACCGCCGCCAAGGGGGTGGTGACGGTGGGCACCCTCGACGGCAACCTCATGGGCGGGATGCTGGGCCTGAGCGACCCCGAGACCGTGGGGCTGTGGAGGAAGCTCGAGGGGGCGCTGTCAAGCCTGGGGCCGCTCGAGCGCGTCGCCCCGGCCATGATGCCCGACCCCAGCTCGGGCATGATGCCCGCACTGCTGTACAAGGTGGAGGGGGCCACCGTGGACGAGGTGGCGCTGCTGCTGGAGAGCGAGCTCGCCAGCCACGGCCTCAACGTGCTGCCCCAGGTGAGGCTGGGCGGCCTGGTGGGGATCCACCCCTGCAAGAGCGAGTGGGCCTACGAGATGTTCACGGCTCAGCCCGCGGGCGGCTTCGCCGCCCCGTGCCGTTTCTTCGTCGCCCCCCTGCCCGACGGGGTCCTGGTCGGGGCCATCGAGCCGATGCTGATGAGCATCATGCCCGGGGTGGCGCAGAACAGCCGGACCATGGGCATGCTCCAGGAAGCCCGCAGGGCCATGGTGCAGATCATCGAGGCCACCGGGGGCAAGCCCTACCGCCCCTAGAAGTCTCGATGGCTCGAGAGGAGGAAGCTATGGATAAGCTGTCGCGCCGTCAATTCCTCAGGAACAGCGCCGCGGTAGGGGTGGCCGCGGCCACTCCTGGCTTCGCCCAGGAGTTCTTCAGCAAGCCCGCGCGCCTGCTGGGCCCCGCACGCGGCAACCGGGTGGTGATCATCGGCGGGGGCTGGGGGGGCATCAGCACCGCCCGCCACCTGCGCCGCAAAAACCCGGCCATCGAGGTCGTGCTCATCGAGAAGAACCCCGTCTTCATGTCCTGCCCGCTGAGCAACCTCTACCTAGGCGGGGTCAAGGACCTCGACTTCTTCGTCTTCGACTACACCAACGTGGTCAGGGCGGGCGTGAGCTTCGTGCAGGAGCGGGCGCTGGAGGTCAACCGCACCGCGCGCTACGTGCGCACCACGGGTGGACTGGTCTTCTATGACTACCTCGTCGTCTCGCCCGGCATCGACTACATGTACGAGGCCATCGAGGGCTACGGCGAGGTCAAGCAGTTCCTGCCGGTGGGCTTCAAACCCTTCGAGCACGTGGCCCTCAAGCGCCAGCTCGAGCAGTTCGAGGGTGGCGACATCGTGCTGTCGATTCCCAAGCCCCCCTACCGCTGCCCCCCAGGGCCCTACGAGCGGGCCGCGCTGCTGGCGCACTACCTCAAGTCCAACGGCATCAAGGGCAAGGTCGTCGTGCTCGACGCCAACAACCAGCCCATTTCCAAGGCCGCCGGCTTCACCGCGGCCTATCAGGAGCTCTACAAGGACTACCTCGAGTACGTGCCCAACGCCGAGGTCACCGCTGTCGACCACGCCGCGCGGAAGGTCACCACCACCCTGGGCGAGTACGGCTACGACCTCGCCAACCTCATCCCGCCCATGAAGGCCGGGGAGATCGTGCGCAGCGCGGGCCTGGGCGAGCGCTGGGCCAATGTCCGCTTGCCCTACTTCCTCTCCGAGAAGGACGAACGGGTCTACCTCGTGGGCGACGTGCTGGGCAACGTGCCCTTCTCTAAGAGCGGCCAGGTGGCCTACAACGACGGCAAGATCATCGCCGAGCACATCGCCAGCCGCGTCGCGGGCAAGCGGCTCGAGGAGATCCCCCACGCCCTACCCGACAACATCTGCTACAGCTTCGTCGACTCCGAGGAGGCCATCTGGGTCGCGCACAAGCACGAGTGGGACGCGGCGGCCCGGCAGGTCAAGCAGCAGTCCACCAGCGACCAGAAACGCTCAGCGCAGAACGGCGCCCTGGCCCTGGAGTGGGCTCGGGGGCTGTGGGGCGATATGTTCGGCCCCGGCGCCTGAGCCCCCCACGAGACGTCCGGGGATCCCCCAGCGGAGGCATGTGTTTCGATGAACCGACGCAAACTGCTTCGATTGTTGAGCCAGGGCCTGGCCCTGGGAAGCTTCGCCAAGCTCTCCTCGGCGACGGGCCAGGCCCCGAGCCCGAGGTCGTTCTCGGAGAAGTCCTTCGAGAGCATGAAGACGCTGGGCGCCCCCTTGCGCGAGTACGGCGAGCGCAGCGAGTTCGAGAAGGAGGTCGTCCGCTACATCTCGCCCAACCTGCGCACCCGCCACTCGGGGGCCGACTTCACGCCGCTGGAGAAGCTCGAGGGGGTCATCACCCCCAGCTCCTTGCACTTCGAGCGGCACCACGGGGGCGTGCCCAGCGTGGATCCAGCGGAGTACCGCCTGGTGATCCACGGCCTGGTGGAGCGCCCCCTGATGTTCACCCTGCAAGACCTCAAGCGTTTCCCCTCGGTGACGCGCACCTACTTCATCGAGTGCGCGGGGAACGGACAGAACGGCTACCGCAACCCCCCCGACCCCACCCTCACCGCCACCCGCAGCCGGGGGCTGATGTCCAACTCCTCCTGGACCGGGGTCCCCCTGGCGATCCTGCTGAAGGAGGCGGGGGTGAAGGCGGGGGCCCGCTGGCTGATCCCCGAGGGGCAGGATGCGGCGGCCTACACCCGCAGCCTGCCGCTGGAGAAGGCGCTCGAGGACGTGCTGGTGGCCTACGCCCAGAACGGCGAGGCCCTCCGCCCGGAGCAGGGCTACCCGGTGCGGCTGGTGGTGCCGGGGTGGGAGGGCAGCATCCAGGTGAAGTGGCTGCGGCGCATCGAGGTGGCCGACGCGCCGGTGATGAGCAAGGACGAGACCTCCGAGTACACCGACGTGATGGCCGATGGCACGATCCGGGCCTTCACCTGGGTCATGGACCCAGAGTCCATCATCACCTACCCTTCCGGCCAGCAGGCGATCTCCAGGGGCTTCCACGAGATCCGGGGGCTCGCGTGGAGCGGCCACGGACGCATCCGCAGGGTCGAGGTCTCGCTGGACGGGGGCAACAGCTGGAAGCAGGCCAGCCTGGAGGGCCCCCTCGAGCCCCTGGCCGCGGTGCGCTTCAAGTACAACTGGGTCTGGGACGGCAAGCCCACCACGATCATGAGTCGCGCCACCGACGAGGCGGGCAACACCCAGCCCACCCCGGAGGAGTTCTTCGCCCGGTGGGGCCGCAACAACCGCTACCACTACAACGCCATCCAGGCTTGGCACGTCGGCGCCGACGGCAAGGTGCTCAACGGCGACAAGGCCCTGCCTGGCGCGCTGGCCCCGAGCCGATTGGGTGCGGCGGGCCGGGGCGGATGTGGGGGTGAGGCGTGAAGCGCAGGACTTGGGTGGGGCTGGCCGTGGCCCTCTCGGCGCTGGTGCTGGCCCAAGGACGCTACCAGATCGGGCAGCCTTTGAGCGAGGAGGAGGTCAGGCGGTGGAACGTCCGGCCCTCCGTCCTGGCGACCGGGGCGGGGCTGCCCCCGGGCGAGGGCACCGTGGATCAGGGGGCCCAGGTCTACGCGGCGCAGTGCGCCGCCTGCCACGGCGGCAGCGGGGAGGGCGGCGCCTTCAACCGCCTGGTGGCCGAGCCCTTCCCCGTCACCAAGGAGACCAACCCCCGCGACTTCGCCATCGGCAACTACTGGCCCTACCCCACCACCCTCTTCGACTACATCCGCCGGGCCATGCCCTTCGCCACGCCCGGCATCCTCTCCGACGACGAGGTATACGCAGTGGTGGCCTACCTCCTCTACCAGAACGGCATCATCGACGGCTCGCAGCCGATGAACGCCGCCACCCTCCCCGAGGTGGAGATGCCCGCCCGTGCGCTGCTGCAACTCGACCCCACCACCCAGAAGAAGTTCCCCTGGATCACCCTGCCCTGAGGAGGTGAGCATGGACAGACGCGGTTTTCTCGAGTTGCTCGGCAAGGGGGCCTCGCTGGGCTCGCTGCTCAGGCTCTCCCCGCTGGGGATGCTGGAGTTCGTCCGGGCGCAGAGCAGCGCCAACACCTTCCGGCGGGCCCTACTGGTGGACAAAGCGGGCGAGCCCTTCAGGCTCGATGCCCTCGAGCCCCACCAGCCCTACGTGTTCGCCTACCCCTTCGCCGCCACCCCCAACATCCTGGTCAACCTCGGAGTGGAATTGCCCCCCGTGGACGTGAAGCTGCCCGACGGGAAGAGCTACCGCTGGGCGGGCGGGGTGGGCAAGGGCAAGGGCGTGGTGGCCTACACCAGCATCTGCCCCCACGCCTACAGCTACGCCGCCCCCAACCTGGGAGCCATGGGCTACTACAAGCCCGAGGGGGGGCGGGGGCCGCGGATGGTCTGCTGCGCCCACCTCTCCGCCTTCGACGTGAGCCGGGGGGGCGAGGTCAAGGGAGGGCCCGCACCCCACGCCCTGGCAGCGGTGGTGCTGGAGTACGACGCCGCCAAGGACGAGGTCTACGCCAGCGGGTTCGTGGGCAACCCCGAGTTCGACGCCTTCTTCCGGGCGCAGAGCCAGGCCCTGCGCGAGCTTTTCCGGCCCGCCGCCAAAGCCCGCGAGGAAGTGTCCCGGGCCGTAGTGGTCCCCTATGCGGAGCACAGCAAGGTCCCTACCACCTGCCCGGTGCTGGGCTGAGCCAGGAGGCGATGCCTTCGCTGTCCGCGCGCCATGCTCAGGATCCGGCGGGCAGCAGGGGTTTCAAACCCATCCAGGCCAGGATCGAGCGGGTCAGCACCACCAGCCAGAAGCCCACCAACACCGCGAACAGCCCCCAGGCCGCCAGCAAAAGGAGCCCCGACTCGAGCGCACGGCTCAAGGCCAGGGTGGAAAGGGTGAACGCTCCCAGGGGAAAGACGAAGCTCCACCATCCCGGCGTGAACTGCAGTCGCTCGCGGCTGGGCTGGGACCAGAGCATGTCCAGCCAGAACATCAAGCTCAGGGTAAACCACCACAGCCCCAGCCCCCACAACGCCACCCCCACGAAAGGCAGCGCTTCGGACCAGCCTTCCGGCAGCAGACCAACACGTGCTCCGCCCTCGAGCCATCTCCAGGGGGCCAGAATGCCCAAGCCTACCGGAGCCAGCCCGATCCAGACGGAAGGCAGCATGTGGGGTGAGGGCCGCCCGAAAGCGTATAGCCGCTGCAAGAGGGTGCTGAGCACGAAGATGAAGAGTAGCAGGCCAATCCCCAAGAATATCCCGTTCCAAACCAGCAACTCCCGGTGCAGGGCTCTCGGGAAGTCGGCCAGGAGCACGCCTCCGACCAGCGGCACCACCAAAGCCGAGACCGGGGGGATGAACCAGACTCCGCTGGCCTCTTTCAGCGGCACCTCGAGCCGGGTGAAGATCACGAAAGCCACTCCTACGCTGAAAAGGAAGATCAGGGGCGATCCCAGAAGGTAAAGTCCCTGCGCGAGGGGTACGGCCAGGTTCTCACCCAGCAGCGCGGGGCCGATCTGCCGCGTAGCCAGAGCGGTGACCAGGAGGGCGATGGGGAGGGTGGGGAACAATTGGGAGAACTGCGGGTGATTGAGGTCGGCCAACGCGGCCTGGGGGTGACGCCACACCTTGAGCATCCATAACGCCAGCAACCCGGCCAGCATCAGCAGGCTGAGCAGATAGGCAGCCCAAGCTACAGGCTCGAGCCAAGCGAGCTGCTGGCCAAATTGCCCCAGCGCCACCGCCACCACCCCCGTGCCCATCACCGAAGTGAACCAAGCAGGGTTCAGGAAGCGCACACTGCGTTCGGAAGCTGGGGTCGCAGCACCCTGCATCAGGAGGTCACCTCCAGAGGCTCGTGCTCAGCCAGGTACTTTTCGGCGGCCATGGCAGCCCGGGTGCCCGCCCCCACGCTGGTGGTGAGCTGGCGGTAGACCGGGTCGGCCACGTCCCCCGCGGCGAAGATCCCCGGCACGCTGGTGTAG
>NZ_QWLA01000029.1 GCF_003574095.1 Calidithermus roseus | reverse complement strand
GGGATATTCCCTCCCGGGCGCGGGGAGGGACGGGGTGGGGCAACCACGATCCACAGGCCACGAGCCTCCCGCTGATCGCTGACGGCTGATGGTTGAAAGCTGTCAACCGCCTCACGGCAGCCGCTCAGGGACGTGCTCGAGCCGCTCTCGGCTCAGGAAGAGCAGCACGCCCTGGTGTGGGGGGAGCTCGAGTGGGATGGGTTTTTCGATCAGCAGGTGGACCCCGCGCCAGGCGGCTTGCTCCACCTCGTCGGAGCCGCCGCTTCGGGTCCCAGCGCTTGTGCACGTAGGGGTTGGTGCCCCGGTAGGCTGTGAGCTCGGTTCCCGCGCTGATGCCGGAGTAGAGCGTGCGCACCCGCACCTCCTCCGGCCCCAAAGGGGGGTCGTCGTGATCCTCGAAGCCGATCTGACGGGGTGCGGTGAAGATGAGTCGTCGTGCCACGGGGGTCCTTTCAGTGTTGGGTCGTACGTCGTACGCCTTAACCTGCGGATGGCTCGTGAGCAAAGAGCGTTCGGCGTACGGACTACTCGTCCACCACCCACGCCACCTGGTAGGGCTTGAGGATGCCCGTGAACCACTTGCCGCTGATGAGGTCGCGGCCCAAGCGGCTGACTACTTGTGAGCGGGGGGTGACGTTGATGTAGCAGCCCACGCTCTGCTCGCCGCTGCCGCGCACGATGCGCAGCACTTCCTTGGAGGGCAGGACCTGCTGAGGGGCGTTGGGGTGGAAGGCGGGGTGGGAAGCCCGCACGCGCAGGAGGTGGGTGTAGGCCGCCAGTATTTTCGAGGCCCTCGAGCCGGGGTCGCCGAGCAGTTGGTCGAGATCGGCTTGGGTGAACTTGTGCCGGTTGAGCCGCCGGTTGATGCCGCTCTCCTCCAGCGCTCCGTGGTCGGAAGGGGAACCGAAGAGGCTATGGATGTAGACGCCGGGCACCCCCTGGAGGCTGAGCAGGATGGCGTTGGCCGCCATGAAGCGGGCGATCTGCAAGCTTTCGGGTTCGGGCTCCTCGAGGTAGGGGTGGTTGAGCGCGTCGAAGAGGGTCAGGCACAGCTCGTAGGGCACCGGGCCCTCGGGGGTGTCCTTGTAGTTGACCCGCCCCCCGTGGTCGAGGGCCATCTGCATCAAAGCCGCGATCTCCACGGGCTCGAGGATGCCGCTGGCAGGCACTACGCCCAGCCCGTCGTGCGAGGCCAGGAAGTTGAAGAAGGTGGTCCGGGGCGAGGGGGGCTCGAGGGCGGCGGCCCACTGCGCGAGCTTGCCGGCGTCGCCGGTGCGGAAGGTGTGCAGCACCAGGGGCGGCAGGGGGAACTGGTAGACCATCTGGGCCTCGTCCTGCCCGTCGCCGAAGTAGGCGATGTTGTCGCGGTGGGGCACGTTGGTCTCGGTGATGAGCAGCACTTCGGGGGCCACCGCGTCGAGCACCAGGCGCAGCAGCTTGACGATGCGGTGGGCCCCCTCCAGGTGCACGCAGGAGGTGCCGACCTCCTTCCAGATGAAGCCCACCGCGTCGAGCCGGATGAGCTGCGCGCCGTGGCGCACGTAGTGCAGCAGGGCCGAGACGACCTCGAGCAGCACCTGGGGGTTGGCGTAGTTGAGGTCGATCTGGTCGGCGGAGAAGGTCGTCCACACCAGCTTCTCGCCGCTGGGGGTCTGGAAGGGGGTGAGCAGGGGCAGGGCGCGGGGCCGGAACACCGCGCTGAAGTCGGTTCCGGGCGGGGCGCTAATGAAGTAGTCGCGGTACTTGGGGTCGTCCTGCAAGAAGCCTTGGAACCAGGGGCTCGAGGCCGAGACGTGGTTGCACACCAGGTCTACCATCAGCCGAAAGTCCTTGCCGATGGCCTCGACGTCCGACCAATCCCCCCAGCCCGGCTCGACGGCCTTGAAGTCCACCACGCTAAAGCCGTCGTCGGAGGTGGAGGGGTAAAAGGGCAGGATGTGCACCCCGGAGAACACCCCGCGCAGGTGATGGCGCAGGAAGCCATACAGGGTCCGCAGGGGCGGCTCGCCCTCCGCGCGGATTTGGTCGCCGTAGGTGATGAGGATGGCGTCTTTCTCGCTCCAGCGCTCGAGGCTCGAGACGGCTTCCGCCCTGGGGAAAGCCTCGAGCAGGGTTTTGAGCCGCTCGAGCACGCTCCTGGCCTGGTGGGGATAGAGGAACTCGAGGTGCTCGAGCATTCGAGAGGCAATATCGGCGGGCATTGGCATTGTTGGTACAAAGATATTACGGGCGGGCATTAGCTATCAGCCCTCAGCAGTCAGCCGCCGGCGTCGAGGGCGTTTTGCGTACGACGTAGGACGTACGACCCGCGCTCGTCTACCCGCCATCAGCACCCTCCGCCGCCCAGTCCAACCACATCGCCGCCGTCCAGGAGAAATTCCTACCGCCCAGCCCGGCGCCGCTCGTGGGGTGGTAGTACTCGCTGAAGCCCGAGAGCTCGGCCAGTTCGCGGGTATCCCGGCGCAGGCGCTCGGCGAGGGCGAGGTGGCCGTACTCGAGGAAGCCGGTGGCGACGAGGCGGTTGACCACTGCCCACACCGGGCCGCGCCAGTAGCGCTGGGGCTCGTACTTGGGGTGGGCGGGGTCGGTGCTGGGCACCAGGTAGCGCACCTGGTGGCCCCAGGACTCCAGGGTCCGGGCCAGGCGCTCAGCCCGCTCGGGGCTGGCGGTCCCGGCGTACAGCGGCAGGAAGGAGGCGTTGGTGCCGACGCGGATGGGGGCACCCTGCACGAGGTCGTAGTTGTAGTAGAGCCCCGCCTCCGCGTCCCACAGACCTTCGATGGCGGCTCCGCTGATCCGCAGCCAGCCCTCGATCTCGGCTTCGTCGCCAAAGCCGAAATGCCGCGAAAGCCACAGCAGGTCGCGGTTGGCGCGGTGCAGCACGCAGTCGATGAGCAGGCTGGCCACCCGGAAGGGGCATTCGGCGTGCAGGCGGAGCTGGTCGTAACCGGCGCGCTTGTAGATTTCCAGCAAGGACAGATAGCGGTCGTACTCGGCCTGGCGGGGGCGCTGGCTGGGGTCGACGTGGCTGGTGTCGCGCCGGGTGTAGGGGGGCAGGTGGGGGTCCACCGGGACGCGGGCTAAGGCTTCGTCCCAGGCCGGGCTGTTGTCGGCCCCGCTCTCCCAGGGGTGAAAGGTGCTCATCAGGCCGGTGTTGTGCGGGTCGCGCTCGCGCTTGAACCAGCGGTGATAGGCCAGGATTCTGGGGTAGAGGGTTCTGGCTTTTTCCTCGGCTAGGGCCTGGTCCTTGGCCCGCTCGAGCATCCACCGCACGAAGCTGGCCACCACCGGCGGCTGGGTGATGCCCGAGGTGGGCGGGGTGTGGTGGGTTCCCCAGCGCTCAGGCCCCGGAAAATAGCTGGACTCTGGCTTGTGAAAGACGATGTGGGGCAGCATTCCGCTGTCCCACTGCCCCTGGAAGAGCAGCTCGAGTTCCTGCCAGGCCCGCGCCTCGTCGATCCTCATCCAGCCCAGCGCGGTGAAGCCCGCGTCCCATAGCCACTGGAAGGGGTAGAGCCCGGCGGTGGGCACGGTGAAGCCGCCACGGTCGTTTTCCCTGAGGATGCGGATGGCCTCCTGATCCAGCGATTCTCGTGTCTTCATGCCTGCCTCGCGTGGGTGAGCGATTGGCCGCTCGCCGGGTCGAGCCAGCGCAGGCGGCCCGGTTGGGGCCTGAGCCACAGGGTCTGCCCGGATTTGGCGGCGAAGTCGGGAGGTACCGTGACCTTGAGCTGTTGCTGCTCGTAGGCCAGCGTCAGCAGCAGGTGCGACCCCAGCGGTTCGACCACCAGGACGCGGGCGGGAAAGCTCTGGGGTTGGGGCTCGAGGTGGGCCTCGAGGTCTTCGGGCCGCACCCCCAGCAAGACGTCCTTGCCCGGCGGGGAGGAGGGTAACTCCAAAGTCAGCGACTGAATCCGGGCTTGGCTGCCCTCCACCGGCAGCCGCAGGAAATTCATCGGCGGGCTGCCGATGAAGCCGCCCACGAAGGTATCGGCGGGCTCCTGATAGACCTTCATCGGCTCGTCGTACTGCACCACGCGTCCGGCGTTCATCACCGCGATGCGATCGGCCAAGCTCATGGCTTCCACCTGGTCGTGAGTCACGTAGAGGGTAGTGGTGCGGCTTTCGGCCAGCAGGCGCTTGAGCTCGGCCCGCATCTCCAGGCGCAAAAGGGCATCGAGGTTGGATAAGGGCTCGTCCATCAGCAGCACCTCGGGCTCGACGGCCAGGGCGCGGGCCACCGCCACCCGCTGACGCTGCCCACCCGATAGCTGTGCAGGGTAGCGCTCGAGCAGGTTCTCGATGTGCATGAGCGTAGCGGCCCGCTCCACCTGGGCTCTGAGGCGCTCCGGCAAGGCCTTTTGCATTCTGAGCCCGAAGGCGATGTTCTCGAAGACGGTGAGGTGGGGAAAAACCGCGTAGTTCTGAAAGACCATCGCGATCTTGCGCGAACGTGGCGGGAGCGCCGTCACGTCGCGATCCCCGATGAACACCCGCCCGCTCTCGGCGTGCTCGAGCCCGGCGATGATGCGCAGCAGCGTGGTCTTGCCACAGCCCGAAGGTCCCAGCAGCACCACGAACTCCTGATCGCGCACCTCGAGCGAAACCCCGTTGAGGGCTTTGACCCTGCCGAAGAGCTTTACGATGTTTTCCACTCGGATTCCAGCCATAAACCTCCTAGGGGGTCGTACGTCGTACGCAAGACGCTAAACGCCCTCGACCCCTCGGCAAACCACGGACTACGAGCTGCCCGCTGAGGGCTGATCGCTGATAGCTCCTCACCGGTTTGCGATCCCCCACAGAGTGAACAGGTAGCGCCGGATCACGAAGATGAACACCAGCGCGGGCACAATCAAGAAGAAGCCGCCGGCGAAGCGGAAGGGCAGGGGGGAGTCGTTGAGCGCGGTCAGCAGGAAAGCAGGCAGGGTGCGCTCGCGCAAGGTGAGCAGCGTGGCGGCGAAGACCTCGTTCCAGGAGATTACGAAGGCGAAGATGGCCGTAGCGGCCAGCCCTGGCAGAGCCAGGGGCAGCACCACTTTGAGAAAGGCCTGGATGCGGTTGCAACCCAGGGTCCAGGCGGCTTCTTCCAATTCTCTGGGGATGCCCAGGAAGAGGCTACTGGTCACCAGTACCGCGAAGGGCAAGGCCAGCGCGGTATGCACCAGGGCCACGCCCAGAGGGGTATCGTAGAGCCCCAGGTTGATGAAGCGCACCGCCAGCGGGATCGCCAGGATCGCCAGCGGAAAGGCTCGGGTCAACAGGATCAGGATGCGGTAGGCGTCGGCCCCGGCGAAGCGATAACGGGCCAGGGCATAGCCAGCGGGAGCCCCCAGGAGCACCGCGAAAAGCAGGGTCAGGCCAGCGACTATGAGGCTGTTGCCGATGGCCTTGCCCACCCCCGCGACCCCGAAGAAGAAGGAGATGGTTTCTAAGGAGAAGTGCTGGGGCAGGATGCCCTTGGGCCAGGCGAACACCGAAGCGCGATCGCTGAAGGCCAGCGTGGCGATCAAGAAGATCGGCACGACGACCCATAGCGCCAGCAGCACGGCCAGCGCCAGGTAGATGGTGCGGGTGCTCATGCGGCCACCTCCTGCCGGGGGCGCATGAGCCTGAGGTAAAGCAGCGTCGCCAGCACCGAGATGCCCAGGATCAGCACCGAGTACGCTGCTGCTACGCCAGGGTTTTGGTAAGCGTTGTACCAAAAGTAGGCTTCCCCGGCCAGAACCGGCAGGTTGCGCCCACCCAGCGCGACCACTACCGCGAAGACTTCCAGCGCCAGTATCGTTCGCAGGATCAGCGCCACCTGCAGGCTGGGCATGAGCAGCGGCAGCGTGACCTTCCAAAAACGCCGCCAGGGAGTCGCGCCAAAGACCTCGGCAGCCTCGTTGTACTCCTTGGGGATGAGCTGCAAGCCGGCCACCAGGATCACGAGAACGATGGCCGTCGCCCGCCAGACCTCAGCCGCCACCACTGCCAGGAAGAGCATTGCCGGGGTTTCGTAGCTCAGCCATAGCCGTGGCTCCTGGATGAGCCCCAGGGCCTGCAGGAAGCTGTTGAGGTAGCCCCGCTCGGTGAAAATGGCCAGCCACGCAATGCCCGCAGCCAGATCGGAGATTCCCAGGGGAATCGTCCAGACGTACAAAAACAGGTCGCGCCCCTTGGAGATCCCTCCCAGCAGCATCGCCATGCACAGGGCCAGGATTACCTGTAAGGGCACCACCACCACGGCCAGGAGCACGGTGTATTTGACGGCATCCTTGAAGTAAAGGTCGGCGGCCATGCGCTGAAAGTGCTCCAGCGTCCACCCCTCGCTCCCCCGTATCGACAGCAATAGGGCTTCCACCAGCGGCCAGGCGAATAAAAATAGCAGGAAGATCACGCTGGGCAGGACCAGCAGGTAGGGGATGTACCGTTCACTGCGCATAAGTCCCTTTGTGTCGGATGTCAATGGCCCATAGCCAGGAGGTGTCGAGGGCCCGTAGCTCGTATTAGCGTTCGGCGTTGGGCATCTTGCGTCCCCAGAAGTAAGACATCCGGCCCTCGACACTTAGGCCTTTCGGCCATCGACATCCGGCTAGTTCACCGGGCACGGGCCTTCGCTGGCGGGGTCGGGCGACCAGCAGGGGGCCTTGGTGTCGTTCATGACCCGCCGCAGGTTGGCGGCCTCGCTGTCGAGCACTCGCCGGATGTCCTCACCCCGCAGGACGATGCGGGCGAAGGTATCCTGGAAGACCTTGTTGTACTCCCCGCCCCTGGCCCCCAGACCTACCGGCAGCAGGCTGGGCAGGGCGACATTGCTCTGGGCCTGCCGGGCGATGGCATCCGCAGCCATGCGCGTGCCTTGGGGCAGGTTGTCGGGCAGCTTGGCCTGGATGACCGGGAAGAAGCCGTTTTCCACCAGGGTGGTGATCTGCACCTCGGGACGGGTCAGATACTCGATGAGGGCCACCGCACCCGCCCGGTTGGGGGCGTTCTTGGGGATGCCCAGCCCGGCGAGCACCGGCATGAAGCCGCGGCCATAGGGTCCGATGGGAGCGGGGAAAGCCACGAAGTCATTTGGCTTTTGGTTCAGCCCGTCGCGCAGTCGGGCGATGTGGTCCCAGGCCACCCAGACTTCACCTGACAGGAGCGGTTCCTGCATGAAGTCATAGGTGGTGGACTGCGGGTTGACAAACTGCCACAGGCCCTTGAACTCACTCCACATGCGCTGGGCTTCGTCGCTGCGGAACTTGGTTACTGCGCTCTTGGTGTAGGAGGGGTAAAGGTAGCCCTGCGTGAAGCGGTGCATCAATCCCCTGGGGCCGGCGGGGAAGCCCAGCAGGCGTTTGCCGGTGGCTCTTTGGATGTTGGCGCCCCACTCCTTGAGCTGCGAGTAGGTGAGGGTGTTGAGATTGGCTCCGGCGGGCAGGTATTGCAGGGCCTGCTTGTGGGCCACCATGATGTAGGTTGCCTGCATCCAGGGGATGTAGTACTGGTTGCCCGTGCCCATCTTGCCCAGGTTGGCGAAGGTGGGGGAGAACTTGCGGTCTTTGAGCTGAGCCATTACGTCGTCCACGGTGTCCATGGCCCCGGCGGCGATCAACGGCGGAAAGTCGCCGTGCAGTCCCCCCACCAGGCTGACGTTGACCCTACCAGCCCTGGCCTCGGAGAGAATCCGGCTGGTGAAGGGGGCGTTGTCCTCGGGGATGAACTCCACCCGCCCGGAGAAGTCCTTGAGGATGACCTGGCGCATGCGCTGAGCCTCCTCGATGGGGGTGAACTGGGTGGAGACGAACAGCACCGACGGTTGCTGAGCGAACACCGCTGCCAGGGCCGCCAGCACCGCACCCATCAGACTGAAGCCGATCCACTGCTTTCTCATGCCTACCTCCTTGGTCCTTCTAGCTTTGCGGTGGCCCATCCGACCCCCGCAAAATCAACTCGGGCACCCAGATCTCCTGCAACTCCTCGGCGGGGGCCCCTCCCAGCCGCGCCAGGAGCATTTCCACCAGGCGTCGGCCCATCGCGTGGAAGGGCTGGTGCAAGGTGGAGAGGGGAGGGTCGGTGTAGTGTGCCAGGAGAATGTCGTCGTAGCCGATGACCGAGACCTCCCGCCCAGCCTTGAGGCCCCGCTCGCGCAGCGCCCGCAGGGCTCCGAGGGCCATGAGGTCGTTGGCGCACAGCAGGGCGGTTGGAGGCTGAGGCAAGCCCAGCAGGGCCTGGGTGAGCTGATAGCCGCTCTCCTCGCTTAGGTCGCCCTCGAGCACCCACTCCGCCCGCAGGGGAAGGCCCGCTTCCGCCAGGGCCCGCTGATACCCCTTCAGGCGGTGCTGGGCGAAGTTGAGCTCGTGAGGAGCCCCGATGAAAGCGATGTCGCGGTGGCCCAGGTTTAGGAGGTGCTGGGTGGCTTTGTGAAAGCCCTGCTCACCGTCTATGTCCAGGTAGGGGAATGGTTCGTCGATCAGGTCGCTGCGCCCGTGGGCTACGAAGGGGATCTTTCGCTTGAGCAGGTACACGATGCGTTCGTCCAGGCGGCGGGTGCGGGCGAGCACCAGGCCATCTACCCGCTTGCTCTCGACCAGGCGCTGGTAGCAGGAGAGTTCCTGGGGGCCAGGAGGGCTGGTGGTGACCAAAAGATCCAGGCCCACCTCAGATAGCCCCTCGCCCAGGCCGGCCAGCAACTCCAGGAAAAACGAATCGGCGAAACGCCCTTGTGGTGCGGGGATCACCACCCCGACGGTCTCGGCACGGCCTTTGCGCAGGCGCTGGCCCAGCGGATTGGGGCGGTAGCCCAGTCGGGCGGCGGCCTCGAGCACCCGCTCCCGCGTGGCCGCACTGACCCGCTGCGGGTTGTTGAGCACCCGTGAAACGGTGGCGATGGATACCCCTGCTTCCAGGGCCACCTTGCGGATGTCGGCGTTGGTTGGGGTGGGGTTACGCGGCAAAACACCCTCCAAATCGCAGATCGCGAAATCTGCTGCTGCACGTGATGTAAACGTTTTCCACATGCTATCACCCGTGACCGGGTTTGGCAAGGGCCCCCGCCCCCTTCGATCAGGACTCCTTTCTCGCCCCACTACTGTGTGCCCTGGCCTGGCTCGGGTATGTTAGGGCAATGCACGAGGTTCGCTTCAGTTCCTATCGCTACAGCGACGATACCCTCCACCTCGAGGGCACCTATTTCAAGGGCCGGGTCCAGCTTTTGCACAAAGGCGGGGTCAGGACCTGGCGGGTTTTCGTCTGGCACCGCCTGGAGGACGCCCAGAAGGGGAGCTGGGTGATGGAGGGGCTCGAGCCCTTGCCCTTCGAGGTCTACGACGACCTGAGCTGCCAGGCCGAGGGAGTGCCCGCCCTCAAGCTGTGGCTCGACCCCTTCGGCTTCGGCTGGGAGGGCCTAGAGGCGCTGGAACTCGAGGCCCACCGCTTTGGCCAGTTGGGCAAGTCCGGGGTGTGGCAGACCAGCGAATGGACTGCCTTCCACGAGGTCAACGACGGGCTGCCGCTGGGGGCGGGCATGTCCTTGCTCATCAAGGAGAAACCCGAGCGGCGGTACTACGGGCTGGGTGAGCGCACGGGCTTCTTGGACAAGAAGGGCCGCACCTGGACTAACTGGACCACCGACGACCCCATCCACTACCCCGACGCCGACCCGCTCTACCAGGCCCACCCCTTCCTGATCGGCCTCGAGGGGGACCGGGCCTGGGGAGTGTACCTCGACGAGACCTGGCGCACCGTCTTCGACCTAGCCTCAGCCGAGGACCACCAGAGCATCATCCGCACCGACGGCCCCACCTTCGACCTCTACCTCATCGCCGGCCCCTCCCCCAAGGAGGTCATCCAGCGTTACACCGCGCTGGTGGGCCGGGCCAGCCTGCCGCCATTGTGGGCGCTGGGCTACCACCAGTGCCGCTACAGCTATACCCACCAGGAGCTGGCGCTGGAGATCGCCCGCGAGTACCGCCGCCGGGAGATTCCCCTCGACGCGGTATGGCTCGACATCGACTACATGGACGGCTTCAAGGTCTTCACCTTCTCTCCCGAACGCTTTCCCGAGCCCGAAAAGCTCACCGCCGCGCTGCGGGAGATGGGGGTCAGGACCGTCACCATCGTCGATCCGGGGGTCAAGAAGGAGGAGGGGTATCTGGTCTACGAGGAGGGCCGCGCCCAGCAATACTTCATCCACTCCTACCGCGACGAGGAGCTGTGGGGTGAGGTCTGGCCCAGCCCAGCGGTCTGGCCCGACTTCACCCGCCCCGAGGTGCGCGAGTGGTGGGGCCGGCTGCACCGCTTCTACCTCGAGCATGGCATCGCGGGCATCTGGAACGACATGAACGAGCCTGCCGCCTTTACCGTCTTCGGCCAGGAGCCGCCCAAGGACAACCGCACCCTGCCCAGCTCGGCCCGCCAGGGCAACCGCTACCACGCCGAGGTGCACAACCTCTACGGCTACGGCATGTGCCAGGCCACCTACGAGGGGCTTTTGAAATTCGAGCCCTCCAAGCGCCCCTTCGTGCTCACCCGCTCGGGCTTCGCGGGCATCCAGAAATACGCCTTCGTCTGGACCGGTGACAACCACTCCTACTGGGAGCACCTCGAGGGCTCTATCCCCATGTTGCTGAACCTGGGCATGAGCGGGGTGCCCTTCGTGGGGGCCGACATCGGCGGCTTCTCGGCCCACGCCGACGGCGAATTGCTGGCGCGCTGGACCTGGCTGGGGGCCTTCTACCCCTTCATGCGCAACCACTCCGGCAAGACCAGCCGCCGCCAGGAGCCCTGGGTTTTCGGTCCCCGCTGGGAGAGCGCCATCCGCGAGGCCATCCGCTTCCGTTACCGCATGCTGCCCTACCTCTACACCCTGGCCCACGAGACGGTGGCAACCGGCCTCCCCCCCATGCGGGCGATGGTGCTCGAGCACCCCCACGACCCCGAAGTGAGCGCCCTGCACGACCAGTTCATGTGGGGCAGCGACCTGCTGGTGGCCCCCGCCGTGCGGCCCGGTCAGCGCCACCGCCTGACCTACCTCCCGCAGGGGCAATGGCAGGACTTCTGGAGCGGCGAAGGCTACGAAGGCCCCGTCCACCTGCCCACCGCGACCCCACACGACCGCATCCCGCTGTTCCAGCGGGCGGGTAGCGCGATTCCCACCACCAAGGCCGAGCCCCACACCACCGATGCCTACTGGGAAACCCTCGTCTGGCAGGTTTCCCTGGCCCCCGAGGTGCGTGGCTGGGTCTACGAGGACCAGGGTGAGGGCTACGAGCCGGGCTATATCAGCGAGCTCGAGGGAACCTACGACGGTTACACCCTGCGCCTGGACTTCACCGACCGCTGTGGCCAGCCCCGCCAGCGCGTCGAGGCCGTGATCCGCGGCGTGCGCGAGCCGCAAGGCGGGCACAGCATCCACCACTACGACCCGCAAACCCAGACCCTGACCGTGGACCTCGCCTCAGGCTCGGCGGAAGTTCACTGGTAGGATCGATAGCCGAGGGCTGATAAGCACGAATCACGCGCCACCGGCCCCCGACCCTCGACGCTCCTGGCTTTCGGCCATCAGCCAGCGGCGCTTCCGTAGGGGACAAGAACGGCTACCTCGTATGCAACGGCAGCAGGCCCTCCAACTCCAGCTCCTCGACGTGCCAGTCCTCGTGGGCCACGACGAACTCTCGCTGTTCGGCCATGAACTGCGCGGCCTCGCGCAGCACGGTCTCCACCCACACCCCGTCGTAGCCCAGCAGGCTGAAGCCCACCACCTCCCAGCCGTGGTCATCCTGCCCGGCCAGCCGCGCCGCCGAGACCGGATAGCGGCTGCGCAGGCGCTCGATGGCCGGCTTGACCAGCGCGCGTTTCTCCTTGAGGCTCTTGACCCAGGGCATCTCGAGCCGCGCCGTGTAGACCCCCAGATAGGCCCTCATCGCTTCTCAGCGTAGCAGGATTCGCTCGGGAGCGCTGTAGATGTTGAAGGACTCGCGCAGGAAGCCCACCAGCGTCAGGTTGAACTGCCGCGCGAGCTCCACGGCCAGGCTCGAGGGCGCCGAGATGGCCGCCAGGATGGGCACCCCGGCAGCCAGGGCCTTCTGGCACAGCTCGTAGCTGGCCCGCCCACTCACGAGCACCACCTTCTCCTCCAGCGGCAGCTTCCCCTCCAGCAGCGCCCAGCCGATGAGCTTGTCCAGAGCGTTGTGCCGCCCCACGTCCTCGCGCAAAGCCAGCAGATTGCCCTCCAGGTCGAACAGCGCCGCCGCGTGGAGCCCCCCGGTGCGCTCGAAAAGCCCCTGCGCCCGGCGCAGCTTCTGGGGCAACTGGGGGAGGACCTCGGCCCGGATGCGGCTCGCGTCGGCCAGGGGGCGCTGGCCGCGCAGCCTTAGTTGCTCCAGCCCCGCCTTGCCGCACACCCCGCAGGCGCTGGTGGTGTAGAAGTGGCGCTCGAGGCGCTCGAGGTCGGGGAGGCTTTCTCCCCGCAACTCCACGTTGACGATGTTGTACTGCTGGGCTTCGCCGGGGTCGGTACAGTAGGCGATCCTGCGAATCACGTCCCGTCCGCCTATGACCCCTTCGGCGAACAGGAAGCCCGCCGCCAGCTCGAAGTCCTGGCCCGGAGTGCGCAGGGTCACGGCCAGCGTCCGGCGCTGTCCTGCGGCCAGCAGCCGGATTTCCAGCGGCTCCTCGCTGACCAGCTCGTCGCCTTGGGGACGGGCCTGGCCCTCAGCCACCCGCAGCAACGTGGTCCTGACCTTGGCCGCTGGCCGGGTCGGGCTGGAGTTCGATGAACGCATAAGCTTCCTTAAAAGCGGGGATCTTGGCCTTGGCCGAGCGCAGGTCGGGGTCGAGCAGCACGTTGCCCTCCGGCCAGTGCACCTGCAAGGTGCCTGGACGGACAGGGGCGATGAAGACCTGGGCCTCCATGCGGCCTAGCGGGTTGCTCAACCACACCCGCTGACCCTGCGCGAGCCCCAGCCGTCGGGCGTCCTCGGCGCTGATGAGCACCGCGTCGCGCGGCGCGGCGTTGATGGGGTCGGTGTCCTCGAGCACCATGCTGTTGAACTGCTTGCCCCGCCGTGTCACCAGCCGGAAGGCGCCGGGAGGAAGCCGCTGCTCAGGCACCTCCACCACCCGGAAGCGGGCCTTGCCGTCGGGCGTGGGGCAGACCCCGTCCTTGCACAGGTGGGGGCCGCCGTACTGGAAGGCGTCGCCCTTCGCCACCAGCCGCTCAATCCCCTCGTAGAAGGGGACCACCTGGGCGATTTCCCGGCGGATGGCTGCGGTGTCGGCGAATTGCAGCCGGTCGGCCAGGTCGGCCCTGACCTTGTGGGCCAGCTCGAGCAGCACCTCCCACTCGGGCCGGGCCTGGCCGATGCGCGGACCCGGAATCTCGGGGCTGTAGATCACCCGGCGCTCGGTGGAGGTCTCGCTGACGCCGCCGGGCACCTCGTAGCGGGTGGTGGCTGGCAGCAGGATCACCTCGTCCCCCGGCTCGGCCAGCATCTGGCTCGAGAGCACGATGTCCTGGTGCACCCGCAACCCCACCGACTCCAGCGCCCGCCGCACGCGCTCGGGGTCGGGCAGCACCTCGAGGAAGTTGCCCCCTATGCTCCACAGCACCTCGAGTTCACCCCGCAGGGCGGCCTCGAGCATCTCCGTCGCGGTGAGACCCGGCTGGTCTGGCACCTCGAAGCCCCACCGCTCGGCGAGCTTGCGGGCGTTCTCCGGGTTGATGGGCACGCCCCCCGGAAAAGCGCTGGCATAGGCCCCCATCTCGGCCCCGCCCTGCACGCCGGAGTGTCCTCGGATGGGCATCAGGCCACAGCCCTCGCGCCCCAGATAACCCCGCGCCAGGCCCAGGTTGATGATGGCCTGCACCGCGTCCTCGCCGCTGCTGTGCTGGGTGATGCCCATGCTCCACACCAGCACGGCCCGCTCGGCTTCCATCAACATGCGGGCGAAGGTCAGCATCTCCTGGTGTGAAACCCCGCTGCTGGCCTCCAGCTCTTCCCAGCGGGCCGCGCGCAGCGACTGCACCACGGCCTCGAAGCCGCTGGTGTGCGCCTCGATGAAGCGCTCGTTGAAGCCCCCCTGCTCGAGCAGGTGCTTCATGGCCCCGGTGATGAAGGCGATGTCCCCCCCTGGTTGCACCAGGAAGAAACGGTCGGTGATGCGGGTGCCGAAGAGGGCGCTCTCGAGGTCGGAGGGGACCCAGTAGTGCTCCATGGCCGGTTCGCGGTAAGGGTTGACCACCGCCACCTTGGTCCCGGCCTTCCTGGCGTAGTAGAGGTACTTCATCATCACCGGCTGGTTCACGGCCACGTTGGAGCCAAAGAACACGATCAGGTCGGTGCCGATGAGGTCGCGGTAGCTGCACGTCGTCGCTGCTACCCCCAGCGCTTCCTTGAGGGCGACGGTGCTGGGCGAGTGGCAGATGCGCGCGGCGTTGTCGATGTTGTTGGAGCCCAGCGCCCGCACTACCTTCTGGGCCACGTAGTAGGTCTCGTTGGGCGTGCCCCGGCTGGTCAGGTAAAAGCCCAGCCGCTCGGGGGCGCTGTGGCAGATTTTGAGCGCGATGCGGTCGAGCGCTTCGGCCCAGGAGATGCGCTTGAAGCCTCTGTCGCCTTTGCGGCGGTACATCGGGTAGGGAAGACGGCCCAGCCCGCGCAGCTCAGCGGAGGATCTCGAGCGCAGCTTTTCGACGTCCTCAAGCACCCCCACGTCCAGCGGCCCCATGGTGTTGAGCCGCAGCAGCCGCAGCCGCACGTTGCACAGGTGGATGCCCTCGATCGTCCAGTCGCGCATCCCGTAAGTCCCCAGCGCGCAGCCGTCACAGACCCCCTCCTGCAAGATGCGCCAGGCATAGCCCAGCTTGTCGGCGTTCTCCCCGATGGCCCGGAAGACCTCCATGAAGTTGTTGGGCTTGTGCAGCCCCAGCCCGAAGGGGCGCCTCGAGACCCACAGCTGCGGATTCCACCCTTTCTTGACGGGTTTAAGCCCCACAGAACCTCCGATTGCCGCTATTGTACCGGCCTGCCTCCTTCGCGAGGCAAACGCAGCTTCCAATGGGCCAATGGATTCGACGTTCGGCATCCTGCAAGGGTATGATCTCGAGCGGCAAACACCCGCCTCCAGGGGCGGGTGATGAAGCGAAAGGAGTGTTCATGAAGTCGCCCGTACGTGTCGCAGTCACCGGTGCTGCCGGCCAGATCGGTTACAGCCTGCTCTTCCGCATCGCCAGCGGCGAGATGCTGGGCAAGGATCAACCCGTCATCCTGCAACTGCTGGAGATTACCCCGGCGATGAAAGCCTTACAGGGCGTGGTCATGGAGCTCGAGGACTGCGCTTTCCCCACCTTAGCCGGGATAGTGGCTACCGACGACCCCAACGTGGCCTTCGGGGACGCCGACTATGCCTTGCTGGTAGGCGCGATGCCGCGCAAACAGGGCATGGAACGCGCCGACTTGCTCCAGGCCAACGGGGCCATCTTCACCGCGCAGGGCAGGGCCCTCTCCGATAGCGCCCGCAGGGGGGTCAAGGTGCTGGTGGTGGGCAACCCGGCCAACACCAACGCCCTCATCACCTACAAGAACGCGCCCAGGCTCGAGCCCCGCCAGATCCACGCCATGACCCGCCTCGACCACAACCGGGCCATCTCCCAGCTGGCTGCCCGCCTCAAGGTGCCGGTGGCGGCGATCAAGAAGATGACCATCTGGGGCAACCACTCCCTCACCCAGTACCCCGACCTCTTCCACTGCGAGGTGGGCGGCAAGAGTGCCTACGAGTTGGTAGGTGACCACGAATGGTACGTCAACACCTACATCCCCAAGGTCGCCAGGCGCGGGGCCGAGATCATCGAGGCTCGAGGGGCTTCCTCAGCCGCTAGTGCGGCGAGCGCGGCCATCGACCACATGCGCGACTGGGCTTTGGGCACCCCCGAGGGCGACTGGGTGAGCATGGCCATCCCCTCCGATGGTTCCTACGGTGTCCCCGAGGGGCTCGTCTACAGCTACCCCTGCGTGTGCAAGAATGGCGACTTCGAGATCGTGCAGGGCCTCGACATCAACGAGTTCAGCCGCCAGAAGATGGATGCTACCGCCAGGGAACTCGCCGAGGAGCGCGATGCGGTGCTGCAGCTCGGGCTGATCAAGTAAGGCCGTGCGTTGAGCGCTAACGGTAGGGGTGGGCCTCGTGCCCACCCTCGTTTACTGAGGTCGGCGGCCAGGGTTATCTTTCACCCAACGAAAATATGGCGCACCTGATGAAACAACGTTACGATAGCTGGCATGAGTGTCAGCCGGTACTACGACGTCAAACGCGATGAGAACGGACAGCGGTACCTCGAGCCCTACATCAACGGTTTTTCACTGCTGGGGTTGCCGCTGCTGAACAAGGAGTCGGCTTTCACCCGCGAGGAGCGGCGTTTGCTGGGGCTCGAGGGCCTGCTGCCACCGCACGTCTCCACGCTGGAGGAGCAGAAAGAGCGGCATTACCGACGCTACCGGCTGCAAGCCTCCGACCTCGAGAAGCACATCTTCCTCAGAACGCTGCAAGATCGCAACGAGGTGCTGTTTTACGCCCTGCTCGCCGACCACATGTCGGAGATGCTGCCCATCCTCTACACGCCCACGGTGGGGGAGGCGGTCAAGGAGTTCTCGGCCATCTACCGCTTCCCCAGGGGCTTTACTGCCTCGACCTTCGACATCGACCACGTCGAGCAAACCCTCTCCAACGTGCCCCTGGAGGAGGTGCGACTCATCGTCGCCACCGACTCCTCGGCCATTCTGGGCATCGGGGACCAGGGCTTCGGGGGCCTGGCCATCGCCATCGGCAAACTCTCACTCTACACCGCTGCTGGCGGCGTGGGTCCGGACAAAACCCTGCCGGTGGGCCTGGACGTAGGAACCGACCGCCAGGACCTGATCTCCGACCCGCTCTACCTCGGGGCCAAGCACCGCCGCCTCACCGGGGAGGCCTACTTCCAGTTCCTGGATAAGTTCGTCGAGGCCGTGCGCAAGCGCTACCCCAAAGCCCTCATCCAGTGGGAGGACTTCAGCAAGGACACCGCTTTCGCCGTGCTCGAGCGTTACCGCAAGGTGCTGCCCTCCTTCAACGACGACATCCAGGGCACGGGTGCGGTGGCCCTGGCCGGGGTGCTCTCGGCTTGCCGGGTCAGGGGCGAGACGCTTAGCGACCAGCGCATCATCATCTACGGCGCGGGAGCCGGCGGGGTGGGGGTGGCCTGGGCGCTCAAAGAGGGGCTCATGCGCGAGGGACTCAGCGCAGAGGAAGCCCTCGCCCGCCTGTTCGTGCTCGACTCCCAGGGCTTGCTGGTTCAGGGGCGGCGGATGGAGCCTTACAAACAGGCTTTTGCCCAGAAGCCGGAGGCGCTGGAGGGCTGGAGCTACGTGGGCAACGTGCCCAACCTGCTCGAGGTCATCCAGAACGCCAGAGCCACGGTGCTGCTGGGTCTTTCGGGTCAGCCCGACTCCTTCACCGAGCCCATCGTCAAGGCCATGCTGGCCAACACGCCCCGTCCGGTTATTTTCCCCCTCTCCAACCCCACCAGCTCCTCCGAAGCCCTGCCCGAAGATTTGGTGCGCTGGACGCGCGGTACGGCGATGGTGGCCGCAGGCAGCCCCTTTGCTCCCGTCGAGTACGAGGGCCGAAGCTACCCGGTGGGTCAGGGCAACAACGCCTTCATCTTCCCGGGGCTGGGTTTTGGCGCGGTACTCTCGCAGGCCAAGGAGGTCACCGACGGCATGGTGCTCGAGGCCGCCTATGCCCTCTACGACTACACCTCGACCCATCACCCCGACCGCATTTACCCGCCGGTGGGCGAACTGCGGGAGGTAAGCAAGTTCGTGGCCGCACGGGTCATCCGCCGCGCCATCCAGGAAGGGGTGGCCCGTTCGGACAAGCTCAAGGGCCTGGACTTAACCAGTCTAAGGGATTTCGTCGAGGAGCGCTTCTGGAAGCCCCAGTATCTTCCTTTCAAGCCAGCTAAGTGAAGGGGCCTCGAGTTTATCGCTATGCGGATATAAGCTCATTTTCTGGTTGCGCGGAAGATAATCGTATAATCAGCGTATAAAGGCTACGCGGTAGCCTTTGGCGTTTGGCTTATGGACAAGGACAGACCGGTTTATATCATCTCCGTGGCGGCTGAGCTGGTGGACATGCACCCCCAGACGCTGCGCCTTTACGAGCGCAAGGGGCTGATCGAACCCAAGCGCTCGGGCGGCAAGACCCGGCTGTACTCCGAGCGCGACGTGGAGAAGCTGCGGGAAATCCGCCGCCTGACCCAGGAACTCGGCGTCAACCTGGCCGGCGTCGAGGAGATCATGCGGCTGCGCGACGAGTTGTGGGCCCTCGAGCAGCGTTTCCGCACCGAAGTCGAACGCCTGCAGAAGGAACTGGGTGAAAAGCTTCAGACCCTGCGCCTACCTCCGGCCCTCCCTGCCCCCTCCGAGGGCAAGCCCAAGCGCCAAGTCCCCGACAAGGAACGCCCCGTATACGTGATCTCCGTGGCGGCTGAGCTGGTGGACATGCACCCCCAGACGCTGCGCCTTTACGAGCGCAAGGGGCTGGTCAAACCCAAGCGCTCGGGCGGCAAGACCCGGCTGTACTCCGAGCGCGACGTGGAGAAGCTGCGGGAAATCCGCCGCCTGACCCAGGAACTCGGCGTCAACCTGGCCGGCGTCGAGGAGATCATCCGCCTGCGCGACGAACTCGACAGCCAGCAGGTCCACCTCGAGTCGGAAATAGCCCGCCTGCGCCTGGCGCTGCTGCGCGAGCTGGGTTCGGGAGAGTCCGAGGTAAAGAAGTCCAGCGCCGGTTGAGTAGTAGCTCGTGGCTATCAGCCTTCGACGTTTGGTGTTGGGCGTACAACGTACGACACATGACGTACAATCTCCCCGTGAATCACCTGGAAAGCCTCAAAGACTTCCTCCGCATCCCCTCAATTTCCGCCGACCCCGCCCACAAAGCCGACGTAGAGCGGGCTGCCCGCTGGCTCGAGGCCAGGCTCGGCGGCTTGGGCTTCGAGGTCGAGGTGATCCCCACCCCCGGCCATCCCATCGTCTACGCCGAGAAGCGGGTTAGTCCTTCCGCGCCTACGGTCTTGATCTACGGCCATTACGACGTGCAGCCCCCGGACCCGCTGGAGCTGTGGCACACCCCGCCCTTCGAGCCCACCATTCGCGAGGGCCGGCTCTACGCCCGCGGGGCTTCCGACGACAAGGGCCAGCTCTACGCCCACATCGCCGCGGTGGAAAACCTGGGTTCGGAGTTGGGGGTCAACGTCAAGTTTCTCATCGAGGGTGAGGAGGAGGTCAGCTCGGCCCACCTCGAGCCCTTCGTCAGGGCTAACCGTGAGCGCCTGAAGGCCGACGTGCTTCTCATCTCCGATGGCTCGATGTACGCGCCGGGCGTTCCCAGCCTCGAATACGGCCTGCGTGGGCTGGTCTACATGGAGGTGCAGCTCGAGGGCGCCAGCCGCGACCTGCACTCGGGTACCTACGGCGGGGCCGCGCCCAACCCCATCCACGCCGCTGCCTGGATGATCGCTAAGCTCAAGGGAGAGGACGGGCGCATCCTGGTCCCCGGCTTCTACGACGCGGTGCGCCCCCTGAGCGAGGTGGAGAAGGCCAACTTCGCCTCGCTGCCCTTCGACGCGGGTGAGTTCGCTCGTTCTATCGGCGCTGAAGCCCTGCCGGGTGAGCCGGGGTGGGGGGTGCTCGAGCGCACCTGGGTGCGGCCTACGCTCGATGTCAACGGCATCTGGGGCGGCTACCAGGGCGAGGGCTCGAAGACGGTGATCCCGGCCAAGGCCGGCTTCAAGTTCTCCATGCGACTGGTGCCCGACCAAGAGCCCCAGGCCATCCAGAAGGCCGTCACCGCGTACTTGCATCAAATCCTGCCCGAAGGCTATCGCATGAAAATCCTCTACCACGGCACGGGCAAGCCGGTGGTCACCGACCTCGAGTCCCCGCCCATGCAGGCGGCCATGCGGGCCCTCGAGCAGGCCTGGGGCCGCAAGCCCGTCTTCACCCGCGCCGGCGGCAGCATCCCTATCGTGGCCAGCTTCCAGGAATTGTTGGGCACGCCCATCGTGCTCATGGGGATGGGCCTCAACGACGACAACCTCCACTCGCCCAACGAGAAGTTCGACCTCGAGTGCTTCGAGAAAGGCATCCAGGCCAGCGAGAACCTGCTGCGGTTGCTGGCTCAGGGGTGAAGAGCGCGAAGCGGTAAGCCGTCAGCCGCCGGCGTCGGGGGTCGAGGGTCAAGACGTAAGACGTAGGACGTAGGACCGGCGTCTTGCGTACGACCCCCACTACCCCCCACCCACGATCCAAGCCAGGCGGGTGCGGCGGATTTGCTGGGTGATCTTCAGGCTGATGCCGTAGACCAGCACGAACCAGCTAAACCAGATTGCTATCCGCACCAGTGGGTTGGGAACGTACTCGGGCACGCGGTCGAAGAAGGTAAAGCTCTGGTCGATACCCAGCACGAAAAGCAGCAAGGTGATGGCCGACTTGCCCAGCATGTTGATCAGCACCTGGATCAGGTGGATGCCGTAGCTGTCCCTGCGCACGTCCACGAAGCTCGGGGCCAGCCGCCAGGGAAGCTTGATGATGATGATCAGGCATATCATGGCGTAGACTTGGTTGCTGATGCGCAGACCGTCGTAGGGGTTGAGCGAACCGAGGTGGATGAGCAGCCGGGCTTCAGCGGTAGCCAGGGTAAGCCCTAAGACAGCCACGGCCAGTAGCTTCCACCAGGGCAGCGCCAACACCCACGGCTGAACACGTTCGAAGTTACGGTGGAGCCACAGGCCCACCCACATGTAGAACAGAAAGCCGAAGAAAGCGAAGGAATGGATGGGGGTGAACCACTGGAAGTACTGGTTGACCGCGTAGACCGAGCTGGCTCCGAAGGCTGCCACGGGAAACCAGGGCTTCCACCAGTGCTGGCGCAGCAGCAGCATGACGGCGAGGGAAAACAGCAGCACCGGGATGTACCAGAAGGCGGTGAAGAAGGTCGTGTGCCAGGCTTCCAGGGGGATGTCGATGAGGCGGAACTTGCCCAGGGCGATCAGGCGCGTGAAGGCGATGCTCAGCAGGACGCCCAGCCAGACCAGGTAGGGCTTGCCAATGCGATTGACCCGCTCCCAGTAGTACGGAAGCACCTTGAACTGTGGCTTTTGCATTTTGGAAGCCATGAGGAAGGAGGTGATGATGAAGAAGGTCAGAATTCCAAAGCCCCGCAAGGCCACGATGGTGCTCTCGAGCAGCGAAGGGGATGGGTCAATCTCGAACCAGTTGGCGTGTATCAGCACGATACACACGATCGATAGAAAACGCGCGTTGTCAACAAAGAGATAACCCTCGGTGCTTTTGGAGCGGGCTAATGCGGGGGAATCGCTGATGAGGGTTTTCTGCATAGGCTCTCCAGCTCCACGATTTCAATGGCCAGGGCATGAGGTGTGAGGTCGAGCAATGCGACTGAGGGTAAGTTTAGGGTTCGGGGCGTTACGGGGGTGTTACTGGGTGTCGAGACAGATTTTCACCCACGAATCTGGCTCGTGGGTGAGGTATGACGGCGGGATGGGTCTCAGGGCATGGCCTGTAAGAGGCCCACAATATAGGTGGCGACGCAGGCGTGGATGAAGTTGTTGGGGTGAAGCTGGTCGTCGGCGAGGAGGTGATTGAAAGGCAAGCGTAACTCGGTGACGAGCTGCTTCATGATGCTGTAACGCGGCACCAGGGGTACCTTGGCCCACTCGGCGATCTCGGCCAGGGTCTGCTGGTAACGGTGGTAGTGAGTGTCATGGGCGATACCAGGGTAGAACTGCCCGTCCATCAGAATCACCTCGATGCCCTGCATGCGCAGGGTGGTGATGGCGTAGCTGACGCTACGCCTGAAGACATTCAGATCTTCCCCCTCTGCTGCATCGTTGGTGCCAGTCTGCCAGATCACCAGGTCCGGTTTGTAGGCCAGCACGTCTTGCTCGAGCCGCGCGACGAGCTCCTGGTTGATCTGCCGACTCTTGCCCTTGTTGATTACGCTCACGCTGCTGCCGGGGAAGGCTTTGGGAAGTCACTCCTGCAGGAGTGCGGGATAGGCTGCTTTGGGTGAGGAAACCCCGATTCCCTCGGTGCTCGAGCTGCCGATCGCCACGATGGTGACCGGCTGCCCCGAGCACAGCTTGGCCACAGTGTTGCTGATCACCCGGTCGGGCGGAGTGGGAAAGCTGCCGTATTCACACAGTGCGCTGGGGTCGCCCTGCAAGGTAGCGAACGACATGAGGACCGCCAGCAAATAAGAGGCAAAACCGGCCATGGCCGATTAATCCTCGCCGGAGGCTGTGGTCCGCTGAGGCTGGTAACGGCGGAAGATCAGCGCGTCGCCGACGCGGCCCTCGAGCATCGGCACCGCCGGGGAAGCGGCGATCTGGGCGCAGAAGGGTACGTCGGCCTCCAGCCCCACGCGCTGGAGGCTCTGCGCGGCGATGGACAGGGAAAGGGGCTCGAGGGGGTCGGGGTAGGTGCGCCGGGTGGCCAGGGCGATGAGGGTGCCGTCTTGTAGGTCGTAGAGGCCCATGAGCTGGATGAACTCCGCCAGTACCCCGGCGGTGTAGGTATCGTCGAGGGCGACCTTGCCGCCTGCTCCGGCGCACAGGATGGCCACCTCTTCCGTCGCCAGCTCGTGGGCCAGGCGGGCGGCGGCGTGGGCGTTGTAGAGCGAGGCCAGCAGGACGTGCTTGGCCGTGGTTGCGGCCAGGTGCGCGGCACGGGTGCCATTGGTGGTGGCCATCACCACGGTCTTGCCGGTGACCTTGGCTTCGAGGGCCTCGCGCGGGCTATTGCCGTAGTCGAAGCCCGCGGGCATCAGGCCGCCTTCCTCCCCGGCGATGACCACGTCGTGATCCTTGAAGGCCCGGGCCTGCTCGAGGCTGGCGGCGGTGTAAATCGCGCTGGCACCGGCCTCGAGGAAGGCCGTGGCGGTAGTGGTGGCCCGGATCACGTCCACCACGAGCACCACGTCGGGGTAGGTGAGTTCGGGCTGGGGGAGCAGGTCCACCCGCAGGCGCTTGGATGTGGGCTGGTTCATGGCCGCCCCCTCAGGGCCTGGAGGTTCTCGGCCACGCTGGCCCTGCCGTTGAAGACGCTCGAGCCCGCCACCAGCACCTGGGCCCCGGCATCCACGCACAGCCGGGCGGTTTCGGGGTTGATCCCGCCATCGACTTCGATCAGGCAGTGGGGGTTCATTTCCTCTACCATCTGGCGCAGCAGGCGCAGCCGGGGCAGGCTAGCGGGAATGAAGCTCTGGCCGCCGAAGCCGGGGTTTACCGTCATCAGCAGGGCGATCTCGAGGTCTGCCAGCAAGGGCTTGAAGAAGCCCAGCGGGGTGCCGGGATTGACGGCCAGGCCCGGCTTCAGGCCCAGCTCGCGGATGCGCTGGATGGCCCGGTGGGCGTGGGGGGTGGCCTCGGCGTGAACGGTGAGGTGGTCGGCTCCGGCTTTGGCGAAGTCCTCCAGGTAGCGCTCGGGCTCGACGATCATCAGGTGCACGTCGAGGGGGACCGTGGCCACGCGCCTGAGCGCTTCGACCACCACCAGCCCCATGCTGATGTTGGGCACGAAGCGGCCATCCATCACGTCGACGTGGATCCAGTCGGCCCCCCCTGCCTCGGCCTCACGCACCTGCTCGCCCAGCCGGGCGAAGTCGGCGGCGAGGATGCTGGGGGCGATACGGACTCGAGGGTTTGTAGCTGGCTCAGACATAGCAAGGACACGTTGCAAAACACACATAGACCGGCAGAGGTCGGTTCAGTCTACGCTGCTTCTGCGTTTTCGGATGGGCAATTTAGCGCAAGCCCAGCATCACCTCTTCCAGCCCGGTGGGGTCGAGTAGCTCCACCGAGCCGCTGCCGAGCTTGACGAGCTCCTCGTCGCGCAGGGCGTGCAGCACGCGGGTTACGGTCTCGCGGCTGGTCCCGGAGAGCTGGGCGAGTTCCATGTGGGTCAGGCGCAGCTTATTGCCGCCGTTATAGAGCTGGCGGCTGAGCTTGATCAGGGCGTAGGCCACCCGGCCCCGCGCCTCCTCGAAGGAGAGCACCTCGAGCTCGAGGTCGGCCTCGCGCAGGCGCTTGGCCAGAATCACCGCCAGGTTGTGCAGGATCTCGGGGTAGCGCCGCACCAAGCTCCAGTAGCCGTCCTGGTAGAGCACCAAGAGCACCGCGTCCTCCACCACCTCGGCGCTGGCGGAGCGGGGCTGGTCGTCGAGGAGGCTCATCTCGCCAAACACCTCGCCGGGGCCGAGGTAGGCGAACATGCGCTCGCGCCCGTCGAAGTAGGTGCGGTAGATGCGTACCTTGCCGCTTTGCACCACGTACAAAGCCGCCCCCAGGTCACCGGCTTCGAAGATCAGCTTGCCTGCAGGGTAGCTGCGGGCTACGAAGGCCTCGCGGGCTACCTGTAGGGCCGTTTCGGAAACCCCTCGAAACAGCGGCGTCTGGGCTAGCGCTTGGGTGTCGGTGAGCATTGGCCTTAATCTATAGGCTGGAGTCAGCGTTTGCCAAGCATGGATGAGCGAACGATGAACCCCAACCCGCCTGGCAGGAGCGATTTGTGGTGCTCGACGTCGAAAACCTGAGCTTTGCCTACCCCGAAGTCGAACTCTTTGATCACTTGAGTTTTTCCCTAGGCGAGGGCGAGGCCCTGGCTTTGCTGGGCCCCTCGGGCAGCGGCAAGACCACCTTGCTGCACCTGGTGGCTGGGCTGCTGCAACTCCAGGGGGGAGACGTGCGCTGGGAGGGCCGTTCCATCGCGCACCTGGGCGAGGAGGAGCTGGCCCGGCTGCGGCTTTCCTATCTGGGGCTGGTGTTCCAGCACCACTACCTGCTGGCTGAACTCTCTGCCCTCGAGAACGTCCTGGTGACAGGCTATTTGGCCGGTTCGGTGGACCGCGAGTGGGGCCTGGAACTGCTGCGGAGGGTGGGTCTGGAGGCCAGAGCGCACCTGTTGCCCAGGGCCCTCTCCGGCGGGGAGCGGCAGCGGGTGGCCCTGGCCAGGGCGCTGTACAAACGCCCCAGGCTCCTCCTGGCCGACGAGCCTACGGGATCGCTCGATAAGCGCAACGCCGAGCGCATGGTGGCATTGATGAAAACCCTGTGCCGCGACCTGGGCACTGCCCTGCTGATCGCCACCCACGACGAGCACCTGGTCACGGATTTGCCAGAGTTGCGGCTAGGGGTGCAGTAGGGGGGTCGAGAGTCAAGGGGCGAGGGTGGAGGGTTGGTGGCTTGTGGTTATCAGCCCTTCCACAAACCGGTATGCTGAACCGGTATGGCTTTGCATATCCGTGCCAACCCAGGTGACATTGCCCCTCTCGTGCTCCTGCCGGGCGACCCCGGTCGGGCCGAGTGGATTGCCGAGACCTTTCTCGAGAACGTCCGGACCTACAACACCTACCGGGCACTGCTGGGCTTCACCGGAACTTACAAGGGGGTTCCGGTCTCAGTCCAGACCAGCGCGATGGGGGGCCCCTCCACGGCCATCGTGGTCGAGGAGATCATCAAGCTGGGGGTGAAGGCCATCATCCGGGTGGGGACTACCGGGGGGATTGACGGCAGGCTCGAGGCCGGAAGCCTGGTCATCGCCCAGGGGGCAGTACCCCTCGACGGGACCACCCGCCAGTACCTCGAAGGGCGGCCTTATGCTCCCGTCGCCGACTGGGACGTGCTCGAGGCGCTGGTCGGTGCGGCCCGTGAGGCTGGCTCAAAGCACACGGTAGGCCTGATCTCCACTGAGGACGCCTTCTACGCTACCAGCCCCGAGTCGGCGCGGGAGTGGGCGAAGTTCGGGGTGCTCTCCATCGAGATGGAGGCCGCGCCGCTGTTCCTGGTGGCCAGGATGCGGGGGGTGAAGGCGGGGGCCATCCTCACCATCTCCAACCAGATTGGCGACACCTCCTTCGTAGATGAGCGCATCCTGCAAGCTGGAGTGGAAAACATGACCCGCGTGGCCCTCGAGGCCCTGCTCAAGCTCAAGGACAGGATTTGAGGTCTAAGGCTTGAAGTTTGGAGGCGCTTAGTTATGAACGAGTCTATGGAAAGCCAGATCCCCGAGTTCGAGTTCCTCTCCTACGAGGCGCGCGATCAGGTCGCCATCGTGACCATTCGCCGCCCCCAGGCCCTCAACGCGCTCAACCAGGACCTTCTGGTCGAACTGGCCAGCGTGACCGATGTAATCACCCAGGACCCCGAGGTGCGGGTGGCGGTGTTCACCGGTGAGGGTCGGGCTTTTGTGGCCGGGGCCGACATCGGCCAGATCGCCGACATCCAAGATGCCTTCGCCGGGCGGGAATTTGCCCTGCTGGGCCAGACCGTCATGGGCGAGATCGCCGCCCTGCCGCTGCCTACCATCGCGGCCATCAACGGCTTCGCGCTGGGTGGGGGCCTCGAGCTAGCGCTGGCCTGCGACCTTCGCGTAGCCAGTACCAAGGCCAGGCTCGGCCTGCCCGAGGTGAGTCTGGGCATCATCCCCGGCTTCGGCGGAACCCAACGCCTGCTGCGTCTGCTGGGGCGGGGGAGGGCACTGGACCTGATTTTCACCGGGCGCCACGTGAGTGCCGAGGAAGCCCTGCAACTGGGCCTGGTCAACCGGGTGGGAGAAGACGCGCTGGAAGCGGCGCTCGAGCTCGCCCGCGCCATCCTCAAGAATGGCCCGGTGGCCCTGGCTCTGGCTAAGGAGGCTGTAACGCGGGGCGAAGGTCTCGAACTCGAGGAGGCGCTGGAAGTCGAGGCAGACCTCTTCGGCTTCGCCGTCACCACCAAGGACATGAAGGAAGGCACCCGCGCTTTTCTGGAGAAGCGCGCGCCCGAGTTCAAAGGGGAGTAGTCTCGCACGCCGAACGTAAGACGCTGGACGCGAGCAGCTATCAGCGGCTTCTTAGGGGCGAGCCCCAGGCCACAGCCCACGAGCCTTCAACCCTCGAGCGTGACCTCCGACCCGCGCGAGGGAGGCTTATGCCCTACAATTGCCGAGTGGACGACACCAGCAAAGTCCAGGAACACGTTGTCCAGCTCACCAGCCCCAAGGCCAAGCTCTACCTCGAGGCTGACACTGCCATCAGGCGGGACCTGCTGGGCTACCCTAAGGCCTTACAGGCTTATGACTTGCTCTCGATGGACCCTGAGGCCCGGGGGCACTGGGACATGTCCAACTACATCACCATGCGCAAGCTGGGCTACAACGACCACGGCCGGGTGCACGCCCTGCTTACCGGCTCGGCCAGTGTGGCCATCTTGAAGCTGCTGGTGGAGGCCGGGGCCAAGCCCGACGTGATGGAGAGCGGGGTGGGCGACCTCGACGACACCTACTTGGTGGTGCTGATCTCGACCATGTTGCACGACATTGGCAACCAGGTGCACCGTCATCAGCACGAGGCTTTTGGCGTGACGCTGGCAGTTCCCCTCGTCGACCGCATCCTCGAGAAGCTCTACCGCGACCCCGAGCAGCGCACCGAGCTGCGCAGCTTCATCCTGCACAGCATCTATACCCACGACCTCATCGCCGAGCCTCTCACGCTCGAGGCTGGCGTCACGGCGGTGGCCGACGGCACCGACATCACCAAGGGCCGGGGTCGCAAGGCCTTCGCCCTGGGCTCGGTAGACATCCACTCCATCAGCGCCCTGGCCGTGGACGAGGTGCAGATCATGAAGGGTGAGCAGGTCCCTGTGGAGATCCGGGTGATCATGAACAACTCGGCAGGGCTCTTCCAGGTCGAGGAGACCCTCACCCGTAAGGTGCTCAACAGCCCCATCCGCAACATGGTCACGGTCACGGCCACCACCCGCGACGAGTTGCCCGGCGACCAGCGCATCATCCGGCGGGTGCGGCTGCATCCGACAGAGCCGCGTTTTACGCTGGATTGATGCATTGGTGGTCGATGGCCGAACGCCAGGTTTGCTACCGTGACGCGCTGAACCACTCGCGCAGGAGCGGCCAGGCTTCCTCACCCAGGGCCTCGAGGAAACTCACGTCGCCTGGCTCCTTGCGAAACCAGGTGTACTGGCGTCTGGCGTAGGCGATGGTGTTGTGCTCGATGCGCCGCCGGGCCTCCTCGAGCCCCCACTCCCCGCGCAGGTAGCCCAGCAACTCCTTGTAGCCGATGGCACTCAGGGCGATGGGTTGCGCGGGGTAGCGCTCGAACAACCTCCGCACCTCCTCCACCAACCCCTGCTCGAAGTGCCGTGCCGTGCGGGCCAGCAGCCGGGGCTTGAGCGCTTCGAAGGCGGGCCACAGCACGGCCTTGCGGTAGCTGAAGCGGGGCTTTCGCCTGGGGAAGCGGCTGGGTGGAATGCCAGTGCGGCGCAGGACCTCCAGGGCTCGCACGACCCGGCGGGGATTGCGCCCGGCTCGCCGGGCGTCTTGGGGGCTGGCGGCTTGCAGTTCGGCGATCAGGGCCTCGAGCCCTCGCTGCTCGAGGTCGCGCTCGAGCTGCCGCTGCACCTCAGCGTCGCGGGGAGGAATCTCGTACAGCCCCTCCGAGAGGGTGCGGATGTAGTACCCAGTCCCCCCCACCACCAGCGGGATGTTTCCGCGCCGCAGCACTTCCGCTATGGCCTCCTCGGCGCGCTCGAGGTACTGGGCTACGCTGAAAGGCTCGTCGGGATCGACGATGTCGATGAGGTGATGGGGAACCGCGGCCCGCTCCTGAAGACTGGGCTTGTCGGTGCCGATGTCGAGGCCCCGGTAGACCAGCGAGGCATCGGCGGAAACGATCTCTATGGGGTATTCCTGGGCCAGCTTCAGGGCCAGGGCGCTCTTGCCCGAGGCGGTAGGCCCGGTCAACACCGGTATGGCTCTCATACTCGACACACCGACCATGCTACGCTCATTCCATGTCGCTTGAATCACTCGACCGCTTCAACGCCCTCGAGCAACTTCAGGACGTGCGCCGCCGCCTCGAGGCCCTGACGAGGAGTCTGGCCGGGGCCTGGGTGCCCAGCGCCGACATCATCGAAGAGGAGGACCACTTCAGGCTGCTCGTGGACCTGCCCGGAGTTCGTCCGGAAGACCTCGAGCTCAAGGAAGAGGGCACCACCCTCACCCTCGGAGGCGTGCGCCACCCCATCGTGGGCACCTACAACCTGCAAGAGCGCCCCAGCGGCCACTTCCAGCGCAGCTTCGATCTTGGCCAGCGCATCCAGCCGGGTAGCGCCCAGGCTTCGCTAAAGGGCGGGGTGCTCGAGGTCATCGTCAAGAAGGCCATGGATTGACATCAGCGGCTGGGGGCCTGTTGTCTGCCGCTGGGATGTCCCTCGACCACGTGGCACTTGCGGCAGCGCGGCTCGTAGCTCTCGCTGGCCCCCACCAAGATCACCGGGTCGTCGTAGCGGGCTGGGCGCCCGCCGATGAGCCGCTGGGTGCGGGTGGCCGGTGAACCGCAGACTGGGCAGACGGCGGCCAGCTTTTCGACGTACTCGGCTTTGGCCAGCAGTTGGGGAATGATGCCAAAAGGCTCGCCTCGGAAGTCTTGATCCAGACCAGCCAGGATCACGCGCACGCCCTGATCGGCGAGCTCGAGGGCGAGCTCCACGAGCCCCTGATCGAAGAACTGCACCTCGTCCACGGCCAGTACCTCGGGCAATTCCTCGCCGAGGTGGGTCCGTAACTCGGCGGAATCCTTCACCGCCACAGCTTCGACCCGCTTACCGTCGTGGCTGGTCACGTCGGAGGCATGGTAGCGGTCGTCAATCCTGGGCTTGAATACCATGACCCGCTGCCCTGCGATCAGAGCGCGCTTGACCCGGCGAATGAGCTCTTCCGACTTACCCGAGAACATCGGGCCGACCACCACTTCAATCCATCCAGGGAGCACAGGCAAATGGGGCATGTCGGGGCAGAGTTTACCCGCCCGCCCCAGCCGCAACAACCCCCAAAAGCAAAGCCCCTCTTTCCCCATGGGGAAAGAGGGGCTGAGGGCTAAAGCGTTTACTTCTTGCGCTTGTAGGAGTCGCCGAAGCGCTTCTGGAACTTCTCCACGCGGCCTTCGGTGTCCACGAAGCGTTGCTGGCCGGTCCAGAAGGGGTGATTGCCGCTCCACACTTCGACGTGGATTTCGGGCTTGGTGGAGTAGGTGTTGAGCACGACTTCGCCGTTGCAGATGATCTTGCACGGCACCAGCTTGGGGTGAATGTCCTTCTTCATCTGGAGGCTCCTTTCGCACGATCTTGGTCGTGCGGGCAACTTCAAAAGTGTACCAGCCAGAAGCAGCGCTTTCAAGCTCGAGCCCACGGCGCATTGGACACATGGTTTTGCGGCTTTCCGCGAGGAAGCTTGGGGTAGAATCACCCGCATATGGTCAGAGGGGTCCGTGGAGCCATCACCGTAGAGGAAAACAGCCGCGAAGCCATCCTGAGCGCTACCCGCGAACTGCTGGAGAAGATGCTCGAGATCAACCAGATCAACGACTTCGACGCCATCGGGGCCATGATCTTCACCCTGACCGACGACCTCAACGCTGCCTTCCCCGCCGAAGCTGCCCGCCAGCTCGGGATGCAGATGGTACCCCTGATCAACTCCCGCGAGGTGCCCGTTCCAGGCTCGCTGCCCAGGGTGATCCGGGTGATGATGCTCTGGAACACCAGCCTTCCCCAGAAGCAGGTCCGGCACGTATACCTGAGGGAGGCCGTGCGGCTGAGGCCCGACCTCGAGAGCGCGCAGTAGGGGCCCATTGATCTGCGCTATCGGCGGTCAGCCATCAGCCGTCGGTGAAAGGGCGTTCGGCCTTCCCTCAAAGATTCTCCGGGAACAACTGCACGCCCTCCAGACGGGCGTAGTTGTCGATGAGCTTGTCCAGAACGGCTCCAATCAGATCCGAACTCAGGCTCTCCTGCACCGCTTCGAAGGGTACGTAGGCGAGGGGCTCGATGTTGTTGAGCCGGATGATGTGGTAGCCGAACTCGGTCTTGACGGGTATACGGGTGATCTCACCGACCTTGAGCCTGAGCATGGCCCGCTCGAAGGCTTCGATCAGGCTGCCCACCGGGTAGCAGCCCAGGTTGCCCCCTTCGCTCCGGGAGCCCGGATCGAGGGACAATTCGGAGGCCAGGGTCTCGAAGGTCTCGCCTTTGGCCAGGCGGGCCAGTACGGCCTGGGCCTGGGCCTGGGTCTCGACCAGGATGTGAGAGCTACAGTAGCGCGCGGGCTGGCTGTACTCTGCGCGGTTGAGGTAGTACAGCAGCTTGAGCGCGGGTGTGCTGAACTGGATCTTGCCTACGAGGTCATCGATGAAGGCGTTGAAGGTGATGGCTTCGTAGACCAGCAGCCTGTACCCTGCCACATCGCGCAGGCCAGCTTCTTTGAGCCCGGCCAGAAACGCCTCCTCGCTCTCAAAGCGCTCGCGCACCGAGCTGATCTGTTGCTCGATCGCCGCGTCGGTAGCTGCGTAGCCCTGGCGCTCGGCCACGTTGAGCACCGCCTGGTCCTTGGCGATGCGCTCGAGCAGCCGGGGTTTGAAGGAGTTGAGGGTCTCGGCAGCTTCGGGGGTGTAGGGGATCCCCTGCCGCGTCAGGGTCTGATGGGTGAAGTACTCCCACTGCAAGTCGAAGTAGCTTCGGGTCAGGCTAACCTTGCCTACTTTGGCCACTACGGGGTCGCTACCCTGGGCCAAGGCCAGCGGGGCAAGTGAGGCCAACATCAACAAAATTAGGCGCATTGGGTTATGTTAGCACGGGTACGCTGAAGCAGCTGTAACGCCGAGGCCAGCGGGGATTGATCCGCGAGGGGCGGGTGGAGCGAACGCGGTAGAATCAGCCGCGTGAGTTCGCCGGCGACCAATTTTCAACTGATCGTGGTGGGGGCGGGGCTGAGGGGGTTGGTCTGCGCCTACGAGGCCCAGAAGGAGGGCTTGCGGGTAGCCGTGCTCGAGGCCCGCAAACGCCCCGGCGGAGCCCTGCACACCCTACGGCAGCCGGGGCTGCTGCTGGAGTGCGGCCCGGAGAGTATCCCCGCCAGCTCGGCCCTGAAGCGGCTGCTGGAAGAACTCTCCCTCGAGGCTACCCCTCTGCAAGACCAAAAAGCCTTCAAGCGCAACGGGCAGTGGGTAGCCTATCCCCAAGGACTCAGCCCTTCCGATCCGGCGACCTACGCCATGCTCGCCCCCCTGCTGGGGCTCAGCGCGCGCCTGCGCCTGCAAGCTGAGGGTCTGGTGGGCAAGGGAGTGCTCGAGGACGAATCGGTGGCCGGTTTTTTCACCCGCCGCCTGGGCAGTGCCGCCTGGGATCTGCTGGCCCCCCTGGTACAGGAGGAATGGGGCGGCGACCCAGCCCAGCTTTCCCTGCGCTCGGCCTATCCCCGGCTGTGGCAGGCCGAAAACCAGCACGGAAGCCTGGCGCGAAGCCGCGGACAGACGCTTCAGACCTCCCGCCTCACGTTCGCCCAGGGCATGGGCAGTCTGATCGACGCGCTGGGCAAGGCCCTCGAGGGCAAAGTTCCCTTTGGGTCTGGCCAGGAGGTAGTGGGCCTGCAACGCAAGGGGCAGTACTGGCAGGTCTACACCCGGCAGGGCCAGCTCGAAGCAGAGAGCGTGGTGCTGGCCTGCCCGGCCCCGGCTGCCGCTCGCATTCTGCGCCACGTCCACCCCCAGGCCACCACCCTGCTCAACCAGATCCCCCACCTGCCCTACAGCAGCGTCCACCTGGCCTTTGCCCAGGACCAGCTTCCCGACGATCCCTATCCCGTGCGCCTGTGGGAGGAAGCGGGTGGCTTTTACCGTCTCAGCCGCACCCGCTCCCGCTTCCCGGCGCGCGTGGAGGAGGGGTTTGAAGTCCTGCGGCTGGACGTGGTGGGCGAGGCGGCTCGGCTGAGCGAAAGCGTGCTGGCCAGGCTGGCGCTGGACCAGGTGCGCCAGCAGCTCGGGATCGCTGAGTCGAGCCGGGTGCTGGGCAGTTGGGTCTTCCGCCAGATCGGCAGCCTGCCCCAGCCCACCCTGGGACACCACCGCCGCGAGGGCTTGCTCGAGGGCACCTTGTCTCACCTGCCAGGGGTGTTCTTCGCCGGGGGAAGCCTCGAGCGGGCCGTTGCCGACGCCGAGCAGGCCGCTCGCAGGGCCTTGGGCTACCTGGCCTTGTCTGTGGATACGCCTATGTGACTTGTCGGGGAAGAGCTTTCGAGCGCTTGCCACAGGCTTGCCGACGCCTGCTTTTCTGCTCGCCTTCTATCTCAGCACCGCTTCGGCGCGGGTCGCCATCAAGCGGGCGTACTGGGTAAGTTCGCCCAGCGCGTCGGCCACAGTGGTCCGCAGCAGGTATTCTCCCGGCGAGAGCCGCTTCAGCAGCAAGAAGGGCGGCCCGGCCAGCACGTCGAGGATCTGGCGCACGGTGTCGGCTTCCAGCGGGAGGTCGCCGCTCACCAGGTCGGCCAGCAGGAAGACACTCTGCTGGGGCATCTCGGCCAGCGAGAGCAAGACCGAAGAGAAGGCCGCCCGCTCGCCCAGGATGCCCTCGAGTTCGTCCTCGAGGGGGCGCAGCGACTCGAGGTCGAGTCGCCCAGTCTTCAGAAAACGCTCGACCTCCACTGCGCCCACCGGGAAAACTTGGCGCAGCTTGGCCAGCTTCTGCAGGGCTTCGGGCGAGATGTAGCACAGGCCACCCCCGCCCAGACCCGAAGGCCGCCACTGGGCCAGCTCGCTCAGGGCTTCCTCGCGCATGGACTCCCCGGCCACCAGCCCGGCGTACTGCACGCTCCCCTGGCGGCGCAGCTCGAGCAACTCGGGCGGTTCGCACTCACCCAGGCGGCACAGGGCCAGGGTGTAGGCCCTGCGACCCAGCGAGGCCCGGAAAAACCAGGGTGGGCCGCTGCGTTCGCGGCTCAGGCCCAGCCGCTCGAGGTCCGCCGAGAAACCCGGGGCCTCGACCGCCGGAGCATGGGGGTACATCACCGCCTGGGGGTAGGGGGTCACCTTAACCCGGCGCTGGCCGGGCGTGGGGGCCTCGGGTTGCGGCTCGGGTTTGGGCTCGGCTTCGAGCACGACCTTGGGCGCGGGGCGCGGGGGACGCGAATGGAGGGCCTCGAGGCCGATCAGCTCACCGTCGAAGCTGAGGTGGATCACCTCATTGACGGCCAGCCGACGCTTGGCGTAGTAGCTTTGCAGCCCCGTTACCCAACCCCTCGACCACTCTACTTTGCACTCGTAAACCTCACCATCTTCGTCCACGAAGCGCGCTATGTCCTTGTTCTTGAGGAACTGGCGCAGGCTTTGGGTGAGGGTCATGGTCCCGGAGTTGAGGCAGTGTGAAGTCAAAACGTAACGTCCGGTCATAGCTCTCCAAGGGGCCGGGGACTACCGGCGGTCAGCATGTAGTACATCTCGTAAGCTACCTGGGTGGTGATGTTGACATCGCCCAGGGCACGGTGGCGACCGTGCACCTCGCCGAGGTCGAAGGCGAAGGCCAGGGCGTCGAGCCCCCGCTTGGGTAGCCCAGGCAGGGCTTTGCGTGCCCACTGAACCGTGTCCACAACTACGTTATCCAGTCTATACCCCAAACGGCTCAGGCGGGGCTTGAGGAACCCGAGGTCGAAGGGGGCGTTCTGGATGATTAAGGTGGCACCGGCCAGCAAAGGCCAGGCCTCCTCGAGCACCTGGTAGATGTCAGGAGCCCCTCGTACGTCCTGATCGCGGATTCTGGTGAGGCGGGTGATGAAGGGGGGGATGGGGGTGCCCGGGTTGACCAGGCGCTGAAACTCGGTGCGCTCGCCGTTTTCCAGCCGTACGAAGGCCAGTTCGATCACCTCGTTGGCTTCGGGCGAGAGCCCGGTGGTCTCGAGGTCGAGCACCACCACCGGCTCCGAGCGAGGGGGGAAAGGGTAATCCCACTCCCAGAGGCTCACCTCCTGTCCATGGTTGCGAAAGCGGCCATCTAGCAAGCCTTCGAGCAACTTGCCAGACCAAGATAGCTGGGGCAGTTGGGGCGAGGCCAGCACTTCCTGAGCCAATTGAGCTTTGGGGAGAGGGTTCCCAGCTTCCCGCAAACGCCGGGCGATGCGGGTGCTGAGGCGGTAATAGGTGGGGCTCATGGCTCGAGAGGGGGCGTACGACATAAGAATAAACCCAATCCAATCAGCAAGCCTGAGAGGCTTGCCGCAGTATACGGCAAAGTGCGAATTTTAGGCACCTGCAGCAGCGATGGGGGCGGCTTTGGTGAAGACCGAGTCGGTAAGCTGTTCGAAATGTTGAGCCAGGCTAAAGAGGCGTTCATCTTGCAGCGGCTGGCCGATGAGTTGCATCCCCACCGGCAAACCCTCCTCAAAGCCCGCCGGCAGCGACAGCCCCGGAACCCCGACCAGGTTGAGCGCCACCGTGTCGATGTCGGAGAGGTACATCGACAGGGGGTCGCTGGTCTTGGAGCCCAGCTGGAAGGCGGGGAAGGGGCTGGTGGGGGTCAGGAGCACATCGGCTTTGGCGAAAGCCTGGTCGAAATCGGCCTTGATCCGGGCCCGGGCCTTGAGGGCCTTGCCGTAGTAGGCGTCGTAGTAGCCTGAGGAGAGCGCGAAGGTGCCCATCAGGATGCGCCGTCTGGCTTCGGGGCCGAAGCCCGCCGCGCGGGTTTTCATCATGGTGTCGCTCACGTCCCTGCCCGGCACCCGCAATCCGTAGAGGGTGCCGTCGTAGCGGGCCAGGTTGGAGGAGACCTCGGCGGTCATGGCGATGTAGTAGGTGGCCAGGGCGTACTCCAGCGAGGGGATGCTGACTTCGACGAAACGCACGCCCGTCCCCTCGAGCGTTTGGCGGAAGTTCTCCAAAGCCGCCAGCACCCCAGGGCTGTTCCCGACCTGAACACTCTCCCGAACGATCCCCACCGTCAGGGGCTGCTTCTGCTCCAGCGCCTGGGCAAAGCGGGGCTCGTGCTTCAAGCTGGTGCTGTCGCGCGGGTCGTAGCCGCAGATCACGTCGCTTAGGAGGGCCAAATCCTCCACCGTGCGGGCAAACGGCCCCACCTGGTCGAGGCTGCTGGCGCAGGCCACCAGCCCGTAGCGCGAGACCCGGCCATAGGTAGGCTTGAAGCCATATACCCCGCAGAACGCCGCAGGCTGGCGCACGCTGCCTCCGGTGTCCGAGCCCAGGGCCACAGGGGCCATATCCGCTGCCACCGCCGCCGCCGAGCCGCCCGAGGAACCACCGGGAACGCGCGCTAAGTCCCAGGGGTTGCGGGTAGGACCGAAGGCCGAGAACTCGGTGGAAGAGCCCATGGCGAACTCGTCCATGTTGGCCTTGGCCAGCACCACGGCTCCGGCCTCCCGCAGCCTCTCGACCACCGTGGCGTCGTAGGGCGGGACGAAGTGCTCGAGGATCCTCGAGCCGCAGGTGGTCTGGAGCCCCCGGGTGCAGAGGTTGTCCTTGAGGACCACCGGAACCCCGGCCAGCGGGAGGTCTTCCCCCTTGGCCAGGCGCTGCTCGACCGCTCTGGCTTCCTGCTCGGCCTCGGGGTTGAGCCGCAGCAGGGCGTGGATCTGGGGCTCGAGGGCCTCGATACGGTTTAGATAGTGCTTCAACACCTCGGTCGGGGCGGTTTCACCGGATCGGACCTTGGCGATGATCTCTCGTGCCAGCATAGCCCTGACATCATACGTCGCTGCTCAACACTCGATAGCCGATAGCCGATGGCCGAACGCTCTTTCTCTACCCTCTCCACCTCCCGGTTCAGGAGCCGAAGTACTCCGGCAACTGCTCGCGGGTGATCAGCACGTCTCGAGGCTTGGAGCCCTGGTGGGGACCCACGATGCCCATGGCCTCGAGGCTGTCCACCAGCTTTCCGGCGCGGGCGTGACCTACCGACAGGCGGCGCTGGAGGCGGCTGACGGAGGCATAACCCTCTTCGATGACCACCTCGGCGGCTTTGCGCAGCAGCGGGTCGGAGAAGTCCACCTCGCCTCCCCCTCCGCCATCTGCGGCCAGGCTGGGCGGCCCGTCGAAATCGGAGCCGTAGGCTTCGCCGAAGGCGTCCTCGAAGCTCTGCTGGCGCAGGAACTCGGCCAGGCGGTGTACCTCACCCTCGGAGAGGTAGGGGCCTTGCAGGCGCACGGGCTTGGGCAGCCCCGGCTGGTGGAAGAGCATGTCGCCCTGGCCCACCAGCCGCTCGGCGCCCACGGTGTCGAGGATGGTGCGGCTGTCGAAGCCCGAGGAGACCGCGAAGGCCATACGGGCAGGGATGTTGACCTTGATGAGCGAGGTCAGGATGTCCACCGAAGGGCGCTGGGTGGCCAGGATCAGGTGCATCCCGGTGGCGCGGGCCATCTGGGCCAGGCGCAAAATGGCCTGCTCGACCTCCTTGGGCGCGGTGATCATGAGGTCGGCCAGCTCGTCGATGACGATGACGAGGTAGGGGAGGGTGGGCTCGCCCACCGCCTTCATCTTCTCGTTGAACTGCTCGAGGTTGCGCGCTCCCACCTGGCTCATCATCTTGTAGCGGCGCTCCATGTGGGCCACCGCGCCCAGCAACACCCCGGCGGCGTCGGCGGGGTTGGTCACCACGGGCCGGATGAGGTGGGGGATGCCCTCGTAGGGGGTGAGTTCGACCATCTTTGGGTCGATCATCAAGAAGCGCAACTCGGTGGGCAGGAACTTGAACAGCAGGCTGCTGATGAGGGTGTTGACCGCCACGCTCTTGCCCGAGCCGGTGGAGCCGGCGATGAGGAGGTGGGGCATCTTGGCCAGGTCGCGCACCCAGATCTCGCCGTCGATGCTCTTGCCCAGCACCAGGGGCAGGCGGTCTTTGGAGCGCACGAAGTTCGAGCTGCTGATGCCTTCGCTGTAACGCACCACGTCGCGCTCGGCGTTGGGCACCTCGAGGCCGATGACACTCTTGCCAGGGATGGGGGCTTCGATACGCACCGAACCGGCAGCCAGGGCGCGGGCGAGGTCGTTGGCTAGGTTGGCCACCCGGCTGATCTTCTCGCCGGGAGCGGGCTCGAGTTCGAAGCGGGTCACCGTGGGGCCCCTGGCCCAGCCCACCACCTTCGCCTCCACGTCGAAGCTCTTGAGGGCGGCGTCGATGGTCTCGGCCAGACGGCGGGTGTTGGCCTCGAGCACCCGCGGATCGTGCTTGGGGGGCTCGGGAGGGTCGAGCAGGGCGGAGGTGGGCAGGGCCAGGGCGGTAGTCCCACCGGTGGTCGCCCGGATCTGAGCCTTGCCCTCCGGCTTGGCGGGGGGCTTGCTCGGCAGCGCCTTGGGCTGGGCGGTGACCACCGGCTCGGCCTCGGTCACCTCCTCGAAGTCGAGGTCGAGGTCTAAGTC